>CAIUXU010000262.1 GCA_903903205.1 uncultured Syntrophobacterales bacterium | reverse complement strand
GGAGTCAAACCGACGAAGATGAAAACGCCGCTCACGGAAAGCTCTCTCTTTTCACCCGTTTTGACGTCCCGGAGGCGGACCCACTGGATCAGGTCGAGGCCGTCGATCGCGTCCACGACAGTGTTCCAGGTGAAGACGATTTTTTCGTTAGCAAAGGCGCGCTTCTGGAGAATTGCCGTCGCCCGCAGACGGTCACGCCGGTGGATGACCGTCACCTTCTTCGCAAACCGGGTAAGGTAGAGCGCCTCCTGGATCGCCGTATCCCCTCCCCCGATAACCGCCACCTCCCGGTTTCGGAACAGGGGGGCGTCACAGGTCGCGCAGAAGGAGACGCCGCGGCCGATGAACCGCTCCTCACCCGGAACCCCGAGATGCCGCCAGGCCGCGCCGGTCGCAATGATGACGGCAAGGGCCGGGTAGCGCTGCTCTCCGGCAACGATCTCCCAGCCTTCCCGGTCACCGAACGTTTTTCGTGTTACCGCAGTAATATCGCCGGAGGTGGTCTCCAGTCCGAATCCAACGGCCTGCGCCTTGAAGCGTTCGACAAGCTCCATGCCGTTCGCCCCGCCGGGAATCCCCGGATAGTTTTCGATAACATCCGTTGCGGTAATCTGGCTCACCGTCGAGCCGCCTTCGATTGCAAGTGTCCGAAGGTCCGCCCGCGCGGCATACATCCCCGCGGTCAGCCCCGCCGGCCCCCCGCCGATGATCACAACGTCGTAAGGTGGGTCGGAAACTGTCTCTTCTGTCATAGCTCTATTCTCCTTTCATCAAAACTGAGGACTGAGTTCGAGGAAAAAACCGGGACAGCTCCCCATTTTCCAAAGGGCCGGAAAAAAGGGAGCTGTCCCTCATTTTTCCTTACTCAGCACTTTCTTTAACGCTGTCTGTTGTCCGTAACCCTCTTTGCCTTGCCCTCGCTCCTCTGGATGGTGTTTGGCGGCACAAGTTTGATATCGGTCGTGACGCCGATCACATCCTTGATTCTCTCCCTGATCTCTTTCTTCACCTTGCTCATCTCCTCGAAATCGCCGATAAAACTGGTAAGGTCGTCTGACAATACCTTTTGACTGAAAGATCTAATGAAGTCAGGCGTCACCTCTACATGAACGGTCATCTCATCCATCCGGCCCTTTCTGTCCACAAAAATCATGTAATGCGGAGCCACGACCTTCGATTTCAGCAATACAGACTCGATCTGCGACGGGAAGACATTCACGCCCCGGATGATAAGCATGTCATCGGACCGGCCACGAACGCGCGACATTCGGACCAGCGTCCGGCCGCAGATACACTTCTCGGGATTCAGACTGCTGATATCCTTTACCCGGTATCGAATCAGCGGAATGCCCTCTTTCAGAAGCGTTGTAATGACGAGTTCACCCTCTTCCCCGTAGGGCAACAACTCGCCCGTATCCGGATCGATAATCTCTGGATAGAAGAAATCCTCGTTCACATGGAGGCCGTCTTGAGCCTCTGCGCATTCAAAGGAGACGCCCGGCCCGGTAATCTCGCTCAAGCCAAAGATATCAATGGCTTTGATATGCATCAGCTTCTCAATTTCTTTCCGCATGGCGTCCGTCCAGGGTTCCGCGCCGAAGATCCCGACTTTCAGCTTGAGAGATTTGGGATCGATCTTCTCCTGTTTCATCACATCGTAAATGTAGAGGCAGAACGACGGCGTAGAGCAAAGCACCGTGGAGCCGAAATCCTTCATCAGCATGATCTGCTTTTGCGTATTGCCCCCGGAGATGGGGATCACCGCGGCGCCGATCTTTTCAGCACCGTAATGGGCGCCGAGGCCACCCGTGAAAAGTCCGTAGCCATAGGCATTCTGAACAATATCATTGGCGGTGGTCCCCGCGGCCGTCATCGTCCGCGCCATCGCCTCGGCCCATATTTCAAGATCATACCGCGTGTAGCCGACGGTGGTGGGCTGGCCGGTGGTCCCTGAGGACGCATGGATTCTGACAATCTCCTTCATCGGAACCGCAAACATTTTGAACGGATAATTGTCCCGCAGGTCGAGCTTCGTCGTGAAGGGCAGCCGGACAATGTCGTCGATCGATTTAATCTGGGCCGGTTTGATTTTTGCCTTGTCAAAAGCCTTCTTGTAAAATGGAACCGAGGCATATACGCGCTCACAGACTTTGGCCAGCCGCTCTCCCTGGAGTTTCTTCATCCCTGCCCTGCTGAGTGATTCTTCCTTGCTCCAATGCTTCATATTCCCCCCCTTTAAATGTTTTTTTCGCTTTTATTCAGGAACAGGGAGCCGATGGCTCCCACCAATGCAATGAATGCCGCAAGCATAAAAGAGTATGAAAAAGTACCCGACACATCCGCCAGTTTCCCGGCCACATAAGGGGCCAGGGCCTGGCCGATGCCGAAGATCACGGTAACCATTCCCAGGGCTGCGGGCGCCAGACGAACCCCTGCAATGTCGCCGGAAAACGCGGCCATGATGGAGGGAATGCTCCAGGCGGAGATGCCAAAGGCCAATGCCGAAACGTAAAAACCGACCACCGTCGTGGAAAAGGCGAAAATGGAGAAAGAGAGGGTGTGAAGGCTAAAAACAATAGCCAGCGCTGCCCGGCGGCCTATCCAGTCGGAGACGCCCCCCCAGATAAAGCCGCTTGCCAGGCTCACAAAGCCTACCAGGGACCATATCCCGCCGGCCTCGGC
>CAIUXU010000261.1 GCA_903903205.1 uncultured Syntrophobacterales bacterium | reverse complement strand
AGGTGTGGTATGCCCGTCCCATCAGCACAATCCCGTAGGGAAAGCTGCCGCGGACCATTTCCCGTCCGTGGAATTCAATCTGGTGGAGGGTGCCCTCGATCAGCTCCCGGTCGAAACCGCTTTCCGCCACATTCCGCAGCGAATCCAGAATCAGCGCCTCGATCTGCGGGGCCTTGTCCGGGTTAGTCCCCCGCAGGCCGACGGCGAAGGCGATTTGCTTCAGATCCCTCTCCAGGCCGGTGACAGGCGAAAGATCTTCTCCGAGACCCGAATCAATCAGGGCTTTCCGGAGCGGGGATGCGGCGCTGCCGACGAGCAGATCGGCGACGATCGCAAGCATCATCGCCGTTTTGCCGGCTGTGTTTTCCGCAGTCATCCATGCCAGGGTAACCGTCGTTTTTCCTTCCGGTTTTTCTTCCCGGTCGATCGGAAAGAAGCCGTGAACGGCCCGGGGCTCTTTCCAGCGGGGCTGGGTCGGAATGGAGGAGTCGAGCGCCACGCGATCGAAACCGGCAAGGATCTCCGCAAGAAAGACCAGGTGTTCCTCCGTCGGGATGTTCCCGGAGAGGAAAAAACGGGCGTTCGTCGGCGAGTAGAAGGTTCGGTGGAATTTCCGGAACCCTTCGTACGTCAGGTCGGGAATTCGTTCGGGATCGCCCCCCGAGTCGCAGGCGTAGGGGCTTCCCGGGTGAAGGTTTTCCTGAATGGCCTTGTACATCAGCGCCTCCGGGGAGGAGTAGGCCCCCTTCATCTCGTTGTAAACGATCCCGGAGATGGTCAGATCGCCGTTTTCGGCAAACTCCAGATGGTGGCCTTCCTGGAGAAAGGTCTCCCGCAGCAGCCTTGGCCTAAGGACGAGATCGGCATAGACCCGGGCGAGGTTGAAGAAATCGCGTTTTTCCTGGCTGGCGACCGGATAGATCGTCTTGTCGGGGTAGGTGAATGCGTTAATAAAGGTCTGGAGCGTCCCGCGGAGGAGCTCGTTGAAGACATCTTTGAGCGGGTAGCGCTCGGAGCCGGCAAGGACGGAATGTTCGAGTATATGGGGGACGCCGGTCGAATCACCGGGCGGCGTCCGGAAGCCGATGGAGAAGAGGTTTTCCCGATCGTCGCAGTGGAGGTGAAGAATCTTCGCCCCCGTCCGTTCATGTTCGATCTCATAGGCGGTGACGCGAATCTCCGGAATCTGTTCAACCCGCAGGATATTGAAACCGTGCCGCTTTTCTCCGGCGCCGAAGGTCGGCGAGGGACAGTCGTTTTTTTCAAGCATTTTTTATATCCGATGGCCATTCTTGATGACAGGATGGTTCATACCGGGATTGCGCACAAAAGTCAAATGGCGCCGACCCGGTGGGGTGAGAAAGGAGATAAGTTGTATGTAATAATATTTGTTGATTTTCTTGAAATTACGGTTATATTGGCCGACGGAAATTTGAGACAGTCGGTGTAGATGTGAGGCTCGTTGTTAGGGAATGGCTCGATAAAACCGGAGAGATAATGGAAGGAGACGATACATGAACAAGATTGATCTGATTGAGGAATTGGCTATCATAGGAGGGGTAACGGAAAAAGAGGCATACACCATCGTCAATTTGATCTTTGATGAATTTGCGAAGACCTTGCAGGAAGGTGGAAGAATTGATCTCCGGGGATTCGGGAACTTTTCGGTGAGGAAATATGACGGCTATACGGGGAGGAATCCGAAGACTGGAAAAAGTGTCGAAGTGGGACCCAAAAAGCTCCCTTATTTCAAGACGGGGAAGGATTTGAGGGTGAAGCTGAACGGCTGAGGATGAGGGATTTAGGACCCCCAGGAAAGGAGAAGCGTAATGGGAGACAAGGGCGGTAAGAAGGATAAGGAAAAAGGGCAGAAGCAGAGCACCGAAAAGCAAAAGCAAAAATCAATAACCAAGCAGGACAAACAGCCCAAAAGAGCCCCGAAAAAATAGAAATCACTGAGCGGATTTCTACCATCCTGAAGGAGATAACAAGATGATCGTCCATTTTGTAGGCGCGGGTCCCGGAGACCCGGAGCTGCTCACGCGGAAGGCGGAGCGGCTGCTTGGCGCCTGCCGGATTTGCATATACGCGGGATCGCTTGTGAGCCCAGGCGTCCTGGCCCTCATCCCGACTGAGGCGGAAAAACACGACTCCGCGGGGATGTCTCTGGAAGATGTGATCGCTGTCTGCCGGGACGCACGCGACCGCGGGATCGACGTCGTTCGCCTCCATTCCGGCGACCCCTCGATCTACGGGGCAACCCGCGAGCAGATGAATGGCCTCGACGTCCTGGGGATCTCCTATGACGTCTGCCCCGGGGTGAGCGCTTTCCAGGCCGCCGCAGCCGCTCTTTGTACGGAACTGACCGCCCCGGAGATATCCCAGACGATCATCCTTACGCGGACCGCGGGGCGAACTCCGCTCCCCGAGGCACAGGAGCTCGACCGAATCGCCCGGACCCGTGCGACCCTCTGCATCTTCCTTTCAGTCGGAAAGATCGCCGAGGTCGCCGTGACGCTGAGCGCCCATTACGGGCCGGACTGTCCCGCCGCCGTCGTTTTCCGCGCCTCCTGGCCGGAGGAGCTCCTCATCCGCGGGACGCTCGCCGACATCGCGGTGAAGACGGAGGCGGCCGGGATCCGTTCGACGGCGCTCATCGTTGTCGGAGAGGCGCTCGCGCGCGATATCCCCGCATCGAAGCTCTACGACGCCGCCTTCACCCACGGCTTCCGGAAGGGGAAGAGGCCGTGAAAACCGCCCTTGTCACGCTCT
>CAIUXU010000260.1 GCA_903903205.1 uncultured Syntrophobacterales bacterium | reverse complement strand
GCAATCGTCGGCGGTTTCTACGCCGCAGGCAGTTCGCCCGCGGAAATCGAAACGCTGGTAAACAGCCTGGAGTGGAGCGAAGCCTTCAGGGACCGTCCGCCTCTCGAAGACCACTCCTTCCGTCGCAAGGAGGACAGCGCCAATTACCTCATCAAGTTTGACGCCGGCGTCCGGGAAGGGAAGCTTGCGCTGCCACTCGGCCTCATCCAGGGGCAAAACCTCAATTTCATTCTGAAATCAAAACTCATCCATACAGCCACGGTAACCGACTTCGATCGGCTGCAAATCCCCTTTCGGGCAGTTGCCGCCGATATCGAAACGGGTGAGGCAATTGTTCTCGGCACAGGAGATCTGGCAGCCGCAATCCGGTCCAGCATGTCGATCCCGGGGGTCTTCGCCCCGGTCGATCTGGACGGTCGGCTGCTCATTGACGGCGGCATCGCCGACAACCTTCCTGTGGATGTGGCCAGACGGATGGGGGCAGACATCGTGATCGCCGTGAACATCGGCACGCTGCGCCGCCCGCGAGAGAAACTGACCTCCGCCATGACCATCACCGCCCAGGTAATGACCATTCTAATCCAGAAAAATACCGACGAGCAGATCGCATCCCTGGGAGCCAAGGACATTCTGCTCCAGCCCACCCTCGGCGACATAGGATCGAGCGACTTTGCCAAGGCGCCGGAGGCGATCCGGATCGGCGAGGAGGAGGCGCGCCGCACCACCTCGCGCCTCGCCGAACTCTCTCTGCCTCCCACTGCGTATCAGCAGTGGCTTGTCGTACAGAGACGGCAGCCTGTTCCGCTGCCGGTCATCGCCGGCATGGTTGTTAACAACAATTCGAAGATCGGGGAGAGCGTCGTTCGGGCGCAGATCCGCACAAAACCGGGTGAACCTCTCAATCTGGAAACGCTCGAAAGGGATATTAAAAGGATTTACAGCATCGACACCTTCGAAAAGGTCGATTTCCGCCTCAGCGAAAAAGACGGAGAGACCGGCCTTCTCATCTCGACAAAGGATAAATCATGGGGACCACACTACCTCCGCTTCGGGATGAGTCTCATGGACGACATCAAAGGTGACACCGGCTACAACCTCTCGGCGAGCCTGACCAGCACCTCCCTGAACCGGCTGGGGGCGGAATGGGTAAACCAGATCCAGATCGGAGACACACCCCGTTTCTTTTCCGAGTTCTACCAGCCGCTCGATGAATCACTCCGTTACTTCATCGCCCCGCGTGTCGAATACAAGTCATGGAACATCAACAATTTTTCGGAAGGGGTCCTGCTCTCCCAGTATCGAGCCTCCGCGGTCGAAGGGGGTCTTGACATCGGCCGTCAATTCGAGAACTGGGGACAGATCCGCCTGGGTCTGCGGCGCGGTTTTGGTAACGTCGGAGTGCGCGTCGGCCCTTCGCTACCAGAGGTAAAATTCAACAGCGGCGCCATATACACATCTTTTTCCTATAACCGACTCGATAACTTCAATTTTCCCAATCGCGGAACGTCCATCGATGTGGTCTGGATGATCCCTCGAACGGAGCTGGGATCGGACTTTTCAGGGAACGGTGTGATGGTGAACTGGCTCTCGGCAAAGACCATCTCAAGGCACACATTTCTTGCCGGTCTCACCGTCCAGAGCACGCTGAGCAGCGAAGCCCCGCTCCAAAACAGCTACGCCCTGGGCGGTCTTCTCAACCTCTCCGGGTACGCGGCAGATGAGCTTTCCGGCCAGCATACGGGCCTCGCCAGAATGATCTACTACTACCGCCTCGCCAGCACCGGTCTCGGGGAGTTTCAAATGCCACTCTACGCCGGGTTCTCGCTGGAGGCCGGAAACGCCTGGGAAACCCGGAGCAACATCTCCGGCAAGACGCTGATTTACGCAGGGAGCCTCCTGCTGGGTGCGGAGACCTACCTGGGACCGGTGTCCCTGGCCTACGGACAGGCTGAGGGGGGGCGCCACTCCCTCTACCTCTACCTGGGCCACAAGTTCTGATTTTGCCTTGAGAGCAATCGAGATTCTGGCATGAAAGGAAGTCCGTGAGAGTTCTCCTCATCTCTGCCAACAAGGTCCGGGCCCCCTTTCCCGTTTACCCGCTGGCGCTCGATTACCTGGCTGGAGCCCTTCAGCCGATGCATACGGTGCGGTTTCTTGACCTCATGCATGCAACG
>CAIUXU010000259.1 GCA_903903205.1 uncultured Syntrophobacterales bacterium | reverse complement strand
GATCTTCAGCGATGCATTGCGATTGCGATGGAAAAACATCCCGGCATCCAGGCGGCAACCGGCACGATCAGGGCCGGAGAGAGCCGAATCGGCCAGGCCCGCTCCGGTTATTATCCGCAGTTAAACGGATCGGCTGGTTATGCCCGAACCGCCCCGACGACATCCGCAGCGTCGGCTTACGACAGCTACTCCTCCAACGTCTCGCTGAGCCAGAATCTCTATGACTTCGGCAAGACCGCAACCCAGGTGAAAATTCAGGAGCTTAACCGGGACTCATCCAGTTCGGATCTTGATAACATTCGCACCCAGGTGAGCTTTGGTGTCAAGCAGGCCTATTTCGGGCTCCTGCAAACCGGGCGGAACCGGGATGTCTCCCGCGAGATGGTGGAGCAGTTCCGGCAGCACCTCGATCGGGCCAAGGCTTTTTTCGAGGTCGGCACAAAGCCGAAATTCGACGTGACCAAGGCCGAGGTCGATCTCTCCAACGCAAAGCTGAACCTGATCAAAACCGAAAACGCCTTCCGCCTGGCCCGCGTCGCACTGAACAACGCGATGGGGCTGCCGGAGGCCCCGGATTACGAAGTTGCGGATCAGCTCTCCCCGCAGCGGGTGGAGATTGAGCTGAATGAAATCCTCCGGAAAGCTTATGACCGCCGACCGGACTTGAAGGCGATCGCAGTGAAGCGAAAATCCCTGGAACAGAGCATCGAGTTTGCCCGGAAAGGCTATTATCCATCGGTTACGGGCAATGCCGGCTACGGTTGGGGCGGGGGAGGTTTCCCGCTGGATCAGGGATGGAATGTCGGCGCCCAGGTCAACGTCCCGCTGTTCAGCGGATTCTCTACGAAATACCAGGTGGCGGAGGCGCAGGCCAATCTGGAGGTTCTTGCGGCCAATGAGGGGCTCCTCCGGCAGACCATCGCTCAGGATGTCAAACAGGCGTGGTTGAACCTGCGCGAGGCGGCGGACCGGGGTGTGGCGGCGGAGCTGATTGTCCGCCAGGCCGCGGAAAACCTGGAGCTGGCCAACGGCCGCTACGCCTCGGGGGTAGGGAGCCCCATCGAGGTGACCGATGCCCTCGTGGCGGCAAGCAATGCAAAAACTTCACAAATTTCGGCGCTCTATGATTATAAGCTGGCTCAAGCCAGTCTGGAGAAGGCGGCGGGAGAACCATGAAAAAGAAGATCCTGGTTGCGGTTGTTTTGGCGGCTGTTCTGGCGGTCGGCGGATTTTATCTCCTGAAGAACAGGGGAAACGGGGTCCAGTTCAAGACGGCGAAGGTCTCCCGGGGGGATCTTCGCGCCACGGTGACCGCCACGGGCACAGTGAGCGCGGTCACGACCGTTCTGGTGGGAACCCAGGTTTCGGGGACGGTCAAGCAGCTCTTTGTGGATTTCAATTCCCCGGTCAAAAAAGGGCAACTGCTGGCCCAGATCGACCCGGCGCTTCCCGAGGCGAGGGTGGCGCAGACCAAGGCCAATTTGCAGGCTGCCGTAGCCAATGTGGAAAAAGCGGAGGCGACCCTGCTGGACGCTGAGCGGACGCTGGAACGAAATCGAGCCCTCTTCGCCAAAAATTTCATTGCCAGAAGCGATCTGGATACGGCGGACACCAACCGGCTCTCGGCGATGGCCCAGTTGAATGTGGCAAAAGCGCAGGTGGAGCAGCAGAAGGCAGCGCTGAACCAGGAAGAGACCAACCTGAATTACACCCGGATCCTCTCGCCGGTAAACGGGGTTGTGATTTCCCGAAGTGTGGATATTGGCCAGACGGTGGCCGCGAGTTTCCAGACGCCGACCCTCTTCAGCATCGCCCAGGATTTGACCCGCATGCAGATTGATACCAATGTGGACGAGGCGGATATCGGCAAAGTGGTGGTTGGCCAGTCTGTCCAGTTTACCGTCGATGCCTACCCGGACAACACCTTTCCCGGAAGGGTCTCGGAGATCCGGAACGCGCCCACGACGATCCAGAATGTCGTCACCTATAACGTTGTCGTGAAGGTGGCCAATCCGGAGCTGAAGCTGAAACCCGGCATGACGGCCAATGTTTCCATCATCACCTCTCAGGAAAAAGATGTGATCAAGGTTCCGAACGCCGCCCTCCGTTTCAAGTGGCAGCCGGCGGAGGGGTCGCCGGAACGGGGAAGTGCGGGTGCAGCGGGTGCGGGCCGCCCGCAGGCGGGCCGTGCGGAGAGCGGGGCGAAGACCCAGGGCGTCTGGATTCTCGCCGGGCAAAAACCCCGCCGGGCGCCCCTGACCCTGGGGATCAACGACGGGAATGAGACGGCCGTCCTCTCCGGAGAGCTTAAGGAGGGGGATGCTGTGATCATCGAGACGACGGGGCAGGCGAAAAAGAGCACGGCGCCCGCCGGAGGGCCGGGGCTCTTCCGCTGAAGAGCGCGGGAATCAGGATAGCGCAATGGCATTGATCGAAACACAGCATCTGACGAAGGTTTACGAGCTGGGCGAGAGCACCGTCCGCGCGCTGGACGATGTCTCCCTGACGGTGGCGCATGGGGAATTCGTGGCCATCATGGGCCCCTCGGGCTCAGGCAAGTCCACCTTCATGAACCTGATCGGCTGCCTCGATGTGCCAACCGGCGGGCAATACCTGCTCGATGGAATCGCGGTCGGCGGCAGGGGCCGGGACGAGCTGGCGGAAATCCGCAACAATAAGATCGGCTTCGTTTTTCAGGGGTTCAATCTTCTTCCCCGCACATCCGCCTTGGAAAACGTGGAGTTGCCCATGCTCTACAACGGATGTCCTCCAAAGGAGCGTCGGCAGCGGGCGATGGAAGCCCTGAAGGCGATGGGCCTGGAGGGGCGGGAGCACCACCATCCGAACCAGCTTTCCGGCGGTCAGCAGCAGCGGGTGGCGATCGCGCGGGCGCTGGTGAACCGGGCGCCGCTGATTCTGGCCGACGAGCCCACGGGAAATCTCGACACCCGGTCCAGCGTCGAGATCATGGAACTTGTCGTGAAGCTCAACCGGGAGTCGGGGATCACGATCATCCTCGTCACCCACGAGTCGGACATTGCCGCCTTCAGCCGGCGGATCATCAAATTTCGGGACGGTCTCGTCGTCAGCGATGAGCCGGTAAAACAGGCGCAAATAGGAGATAGGAGATAGGAGATATCTGCCATCTCCCAAATTTGACGGACTCGTCAAAAATGCGTCACACCGGTGAAAACCGGTGTCCAGTGTTTTTTGTAACATGCTGAAATCTCTGGATTCCGGTTTTCACCGGAATGACGATTTCTGGGCATTTTCAACTTTTGACGAGAGCATCAAATTTAACGGAGGCACGGATGATCGGCATACCCTCGACTTTCAAGATATCGTTTCGCGCGCTTCGGGTCAACAAGATGCGCTCCGCGCTGACCATGCTTGGGATCATTATCGGTGTGGGCGCGGTGATCACGATGCTGGCCGTCGGGACCGGGGCCAGCGAGAAGATCTCCGAGCAGATGGCAAGCATCGGCAGCAACCTCCTGATCGTCATGCCGGGCAGCAGCACCTCCGGTGGGCTCCGGATGGGAAGCGGTACGCAATCCACGCTGACGCAGGACGATGCCGAAGCGATTGCCCGGGAGTGCCCGGCCGTCTCCGATGTGGCCCCGACGTTCAACGGCGCGGCCCAGGTTGTTTACGGCAACCAGAACTGGTCGACGGGGATCACCGGGACCACCCCCGGCGTTCTGCCGGTCCGGGACTGGTCGCTCGCCGCCGGAAGGGCCTTCACCGACCAGGACGTGCGAAACGCCACCAAGGTTTGCCTGCTGGGGCAGACCGTCGCCGACAACCTTTTCGGCAATATGGACCCCGTGGGCCAGATCATCCGGATAAAGAAGATTCCCTTCATGGTCATCGGCGTTCTGGCAAAAAAAGGCCAGTCTGACCATGGCCAGGATCAGGACGACACGATCATTGTTCCGCTAACAACGGCGCAGAAAAAGATCTTTGGAACCCGCTTCGTCGGGATGGTCCGCGCCATTACAGTAAAGGCGAAAAGCGCCGATGACCTTGCGGCTGCGGAGACGCAGATCAACGACCTGCTGAGCCAGCGCCACCGGATCGGCCTCCGTCAGGAGAAGGATTTCACGGTGCGGAACCTGACCCAGATGATGGAGGCCCGGGAGCAGGCAACGCAGGTGATGGGGCTCCTGCTGGCGGCGATCGCATCTGTCTCCCTGCTGGTAGGGGGAATCGGTATCATGAACATCATGCTTGTTTCGGTGACGGAACGGACCCGGGAGATCGGCATCCGCATGTCCGTGGGGGCGAAGACCTGGGACATCCGGCTGCAGTTCATCATCGAGGCGCTGACGCTCTCGCTCATCGGCGGCGTTGCCGGCATCGTTCTCGGCGTTTCGGGGTCGAAGATCCTTTCGGCCCTGGCCGGCTGGCCAACCGTCGTCTCACCGCTCTCCGTCCTGATGTCCTTCAGCTTTTCCGGTCTCGTCGGGCTCTTCTTCGGTTTTTATCCCGCCTACAAGGCCTCTCTGCTCCACCCCATCGACGCGCTGCACTACGAGTAATGATTCCGGTCTGAACTGCATTTTGTTCCATTTTGCCATTCCATTCTGTCTTGAATAACGAAGCCATGGATGATATGAGAACATCCGGCTTTTTGAAGTAAAACCATAAACCACAAACCAGAAAGGAGTCTTCTCATGCCAAGGTTCAACCGTACCAGCTTGTTTTCATTTGCAATTCTTGTCATAGCGCTGCTCGCATTTGGCGGGATAAGCGAGGCCGGTCAGGAGAGTCCCCCGCTCAACATCGAGGCCGTCCGGCAGGTTTTGAAGCAGTACTCCCCCGCCGCGCTCACGGAGTACATCGTCGTTCGCAAAGACAAGCTGGTCTCTTTCCAGTCCTCGGCTCTGGCGAAGCCCGACAGCTCCGTTTTCAAGACAGAAGATGCCAAGCGGATGGGCATGGGTCTGCTCATCGCTGATGGTTTCTACTGCCTGGCCTTCGGGAAGAACGCCGAGGCGGCTAAATATTACGAGGCATATTACAGGCTTTCCCGAGAGCTTCCGCTACGCGACTTGGCCAACATCGACATGAAACCCTCGCCCGCCATGGAGGCTTTTTTCAAAGATCCGACAAAGATGAGCGATGCCGATCTCAACAAACTGGACCAGGAATGGAACCGGAAGGTCATTGCCAACCTTGAAATACTTGCCGCATCCACGGATGGTATCCATTTTGCTGTTGATTTATTCTACGCGATGGAGATTGAGTCCATTTATCTTGTGGCGCAATCCGTGATCCAGAGTGATGGAAAATCCGAAGGCGCTATCGCCGCGCTGGCGGGTGAGGAGAACAATATCAAGTTTGTCGAAAAACTGATGGCTGCGGTTCATACCGATCCGTCGCAAAGAATCGTCTTCGAGATTTCCGAGAAAAAAGCGTTCCTTACCCCGATTGTGAACCTGTTGAAGAAAAAGGCCGGCAAACTGAGCAAGGCCGATGCCAAGGAGGTTCTTAAAATGGTCGCTCCCGAACGTAAAAAGATCGCCACCGGAATTCTCGTGGAGAAAAAGGCGAAATGACACCGCTCCGCTTGTCGGGCAACTGAGGTGGACAAGAGGCGCTTTCTGCATGGAATGGAAGCGCCTTTTTTTTGAGGGAAGATATGTCCGAGAAAATCCTGAACGCCATACTCCATCTTTTCGCCGTGATCGCCATTGTGCAGGGCAAGGACGGTGGGGCAAAAACCTTGCCGGTTGTCAGGGATTATCTCCGCCGACAGCTTGGTATCCGGAAGATTGACGAGTACCTGGATCTGTTCAACGCCATGGTCGATTTCTTCGACGACGCAGAAGATACAGACATGGCTGCCCTGGAGTCCAGGCTTCTGGAGATCGCGGATACACTGGCCCGGGAGTTGCCGCGTGTCAAACAGTATGCCACGCTTCTCTGTTTCCTGGAGGTGTGCAGATCATCCCCCGATTCGGAGGCTATCCTCCAGGGATTGCTCGACAAGATCGTTGCCCGCTTCAGGATCCCGGAAGATATCTTTCGGGATTTCCTCCTGCTCGTCCGAATTTCCAGCGGGGAGCCCGTCCCGTTGTCCGGGGACCGTTTCCTCTGTCACCTGACCTCCGGATACGAAGTGGAAAACAGCAGCCGCGTTCTGAACCGGCAAGGGTTTAATGCGGCGTTTGTCTCCTTTTTCCCCGAGAATGAATCCTACTGCTTTGTCGCCGCGCTCGGGAAAACGCTCTATCTCGACGCCAACCCGCTTTGTCCCGGCGCACCCCGTCTCTTCCAGCCCGGCGGGATACTTCAGGATGGTTTTTCCGGTGTGATCTATTTTCCGGAGCTTGCCAGCGCCCACACGGGAAAGAGCGAAGCGGAGCTGGAGTTCTGCGGGACGGCTCTTGATTTCAGATTCCCCGGCAGTGACAATGGCCTGCATGATTTCTCCTTTCGCCTGGGGGGAGGGGAGATGGTTGGCGTCATGGGATCAAGCGGATCAGGGAAATCAACGCTGCTTGGCATCCTGAATGGTTCACAGAAACCGGATAACGGCTCTTTAACGATCAACGGGATAGATATCTATAAAAACAGGATGGTTCTTGATGGTGTTATCGGATTCGTGCCGCAGGATGACCTGCTCTTCGAGGATCTGACCGTCTTTGAGAATCTCGATTTTGCCGCCAGGCTTGCATTGTCGCATCTCGCGCGGGAAGAGCGGGAATCCCGCATAACCAACCTGCTGATCGAATTGGGGCAGATCGAGACCGCCCACCTCAAGGTCGGATCACCCATCGATAAAACCATCAGCGGCGGACAGCGGAAACGTCTGAACATCGCGCTGGAGCTTATTCGCCGCCCCAAGGTGCTTTTCGTGGACGAGCCGACCTCCGGGCTATCGTCCAACGATTCGGAAAATGTGATGGGGCTTCTCAAGGCGCAGGCGTCCAAAGGTTGCATCCTGCTGGTTGTGATTCACCAGCCATCGTCGGCCATCTTCAGGATGTTTGACCGCCTCTGGATACTGGACAAGGGCGGATATCCGATCTTCGATGGCAATCCCATCGAGGCGATCCGCCATTTCAGGGACGCGGCCTACATCGCCGGCAGCGCAGATTGCGTCTGCCCGGAATGCGGAAATGTCAATCCGGAGCAGATATTCAACATCATCGAGGCCCGCGCCGACGACGAACGGGGCGCTTTTTTTGGCGAAAGACTGACTTCCCCGGAGGAATGGCACGCCGTTTACAAAAAAGAACGCCCGCAACTGCCCGCTCCGGCAGAGAATCTTTCCCGGCCGTCCGGCGCCGAATGCCTCAGCCGCCCGGACAAGCTTCGTCAAACCCTGATTTTCCTGCATCGCGACATCAAAACCAGGATATCAAACTTGCAATACGTCCTTGTGAACCTTCTTGTCCCGCCCCTGCTCGGCACGCTGGTTGCGGTTTTGTGCCGGGGCAGCCAAAAAGGGGAATACCTCTTTTACGACAACCCGAACATCGCCACCTTTTTCTTCATCACCGTCGTCGCCGCCATCTTTATGGGGCTCAACAGCAGCGGCGAAGAGATCATCCGTGATACCCGTGTTCTTCTGCGGGAGAGATTCCTCCGCCTCAGTTGGCCATGCTATGTCAACGGCAAAATCCTCTTTCAGGCGCTCCTTCTGGCGGGACAGGCATTGCTTTTCATCCTGCCGGCGTGTGCCATTCTGCAAATACCCGATTTCACTCTTCCCCTCTGGGTGGTATTTTTCTCGCTCGCCATCTCTTCGGCTACGCTTGGATTGAACGTCAGCTCTGCATTCAAGAGCGTCAGCACCATCTACATCCTGATCCCCCTTATCCTGATCCCGCAAATTCTGCTCTCAGGCCTGATTATCCCCTACGAAGAGCTGATTCCGGCAAATGCCGGCCATCGCAACGTTCCCGTCGCCGCGAACATCATGCCATCGCGGTGGGGATATGAAGCACTGCTTGTTCATCAGTTTGCCAACAACCGGAAGATGGAACCGCTTGTTGCCGACGAGGTCCATATCCTCCAGGCCGAATACATCCTGGATTATCTGATCCCGGAGCTTCAAAGCCTTAAAGACTCTGCATTTCTCTTCGATCCCGATACCGGAATGGAACGAATGAATCCCGAGGATCTGCGAACCCTGGCCATCGGTCTGGAAAGTCTGGCGGCGCAGGCCGGGCTTCGAGTGGGCGTCTCCTCCGACGATTTGACGCCTGTAAGGTACAACCGCGAAATCGCCGCCAAAATCACCGATTTTCTCCAGAGCGCGACAACCTTTTTTTGGGAGGCGCGAAAGAAGGCGTCTGTTCAGAAAGGAGTGCTGGAAAAAGCCCTGGTTGAAAGGTATGGCGCGGAGGGCTGGCAGCGGATGAAAAAGGAAAAGACCAATAAATCCGTGGAAGATCTGGCCCTGGCGACCTACAGCCTGGAGAAAATCACCCGCTCCGGAGAGAGGCTTGTGCAAAAAGCATCCCCGATATCACAACCCCCCGGCAGTTCCTGGGGCGGCGCCCATTTTCTGTCAAGAATCAAGAGGATCGGCAACATCGAGGTCGAGACTTTCTACTTTAACACAGGCGTTCTCTGGATTTCATTTGTCACCCTGCTCCTCGCTCTTTATTTCAGGCTTCTTGCCATGTTGTTAAAGAAATGAATTCAAATTGTTATCAGGTTATCTTGCTTTATCCGGAAAGGAAGTGTATTGAAAAAAAGCATGCCGGATTTGATTTTGGGGAAGTCGAAAGGCTTGGAAAAAGAAACGATCAAAAACTGAAAGGGGAACGGTATGGCTGACCACGATTCTGAAAAGAGCGGAAATGTAACGACAAGGAGCGAGATTACACGGCGGGATTTTATAAGATATTCAGCCGGAACCGTTGCCTGGATTTCTTTGGGAACCCTCAACGTCGGATGTGGAAGCAGCAGCAGTGAAACGCCGGTTGCCGGATATCCGATTGATTCCACGGTTGTTACAACGATCAAGAAGACGATCAAGCCGGCCACGATTTATCCGGTAACGATTGATAAATTTAACCTGCGAAAGGTTTCAGAATACGATTCCAAAGGGTATGGCGTATGGAGCGACGGCGGCCCACTGGCTTCCGAGCAGCGCAAAGATATCATGCCCGGGGGATATACCTACCCGTCAGGAACCATCAATTTGAAACCATTGAGATTTTTTGCGATGACCGATATTCACATCACCGACAAGGAGTCTCCTTCCCAGACGATTTATATGCAGCAGCTCGTGGGGATGGAAACGTCAACCTATTCTCCAACCATGTTGTATTCAACCCAGGTTCTCGACGCCGCAATCCAGACCGTAAACGCCCTGCACAAACAAAATTCGATCGACTTCGTCATCTCGCTGGGGGACGCCTGCAACAGCACCCAGTATAATGAACTCCGTTGGTATATCGACGTTCTTGACGGCAAGGTTATCAGCCCCAGCTCCGGCGCCCATGTGGGGGCCGACAGCATCGATTATCAGAAACCGTTCAAGGCGGCCGGACTCGACAGCTCAATCCCCTGGTACCAGGCCATCGGCAACCACGACCATTTCTGGCTCGGTTCAATCCCCCTGGATGCCGGAGACCTTCGCAGCAGCTACACCAGCAGCGAAGTCATTGCCATGGGAAACGCTCTCGCCAACGCTGGGAACATTTACAGCACAACGCCTCCTCTCTTCTATATGGGGGTCATCGATGGCTCTACTCCAAACGGTGACATCGTAAAAGGCGGCATGGTCGGATCCCCCGGCTTCACCGTCCCGCCCACGGTTGTGCCCGATCCGGACCGCCGCTCACTGACCAAACCGGAGTGGGTGGAAGAATTTTTCAAAACATCCAGCGGCCCGGTCGGCCACGGCTTCAATCTGGTTCCCGCCGGTCAGGCAGATGGTTTTGCCTGCTACAGTTTCGTGCCCAAATCAGCGATTCCAATCAAGGTTATTGTGCTTGACAATACCCAGCGGGAAGACGATGGCTCGATTGGCATCCACGGCCACGGTTTTCTTGACCGTGCGCGCTGGAACTGGCTTAAAGCCGAGCTTGCAGCCGGGGATGCTGCCGGCCAATTCATGATCATCGCCGCGCATGTCCCGATAAGCGTCCAGAAAAAGGATACTTTCATGGAGTGGTTCGATAATTCGGCCAATCCTTCCAGCATCCAGAATGCTGTTACCCTGCCGGGTCTGCTTGCCGAACTGCACAGCCATCCGAATCTCCTGATGTGGATCGCCGGTCATCGCCACATCAATGCGGTTAAAGCGTTTGTAACCGACGATCCCGGCAAGCCGGAAAGGGGTTTCTGGCAGGTTGAAACCTCATCGCTGCATGATTTTCCCCAGCAGTTGCGCATGTTTGAGATCAACCTGAACAACGACTATACCCTTTCGATCGTTACGACCAATGTTGATCCGGCAGTCAAGGCGGGAACGCCTGCCGCGACAGCGCGCAAGTATGCCGTTGCGGCGATTCAGATCGTCAACTCCCCGGATATCGTACAGAAGAGCGCGCCACTTGTAGTTCCGGAAACCCAGGCCGGAAATGGTTTGGACCCCAGTATCCATCCCATGCCGACCGGTTCGTACAATGCTGAACTTTTCGTGGAGTTGAGCCTTGAAATGAAGGTGAAGATGCAGTCCCTGTTCCCCAAGCCGTAAGGGGACAGGGTGAAACAGACAATGCTTGACGAGGTCGTTATGCTTGACGGACTCGTCAGAAGTCGTCACACCGGTGAAAACCGGTGTCCAGTGTTTTTGTATAATGCTGAAATCTCTGGATTCCGGTTTTCACCGGAATGACGATTTCTTGGCATTTTCGGCTTTTGACGAGGTCGTTATACTTTTTCGATCGGAAATAATCGATGTTGATTTTTCGGCGCTCATGGTTGCACATCACCAGACCGGAGTTTCTGCAAATCGGTTTTGTGGTACTGACGATGTGCCTGCTGGGCAGTATTTTCCCGCTGCTGTTGAGCTCGACTTATAAAGGCAGTCCGGATATTCATGCGACGCTTGAGATGGCGGGGGCGCTTTTGGGCATGCTTGCGGGCACCGTGCTGGTGGTCCATTTCTATGCCCTGGGCAACCGCTTCTATCTGCTGGTGGGTCTGGCATACTTCATCAACGGAACGGAAGATTTTGTCCACGGCCTCATCTCTTTTCGGAACATCTTCAGCATCGCTCCCGAGTATTTGACATTGGCCATTCCCTCCACCTACGTGACCGGGCGGATCTTGATGGCGATCATTCTGATATTCGCACCCTTCGTAACCACGTGGTTCGGCGAGAGCCAGCATCCAAAGCGCGAAACGGTGTGGGTATCCCTGGGCGCCATAGTCGCCAGCATAATCGCCACCAATTGGGCATTCCATCTTTCTCTACCGCAGACGATTCACCCGGAGGCGGTCATTCCCCGGCCGCTGGATTTTCTGTCGGCCATCCTGCTGTGCGTCTCGCTGGTCGCGTTTATTCGTATGTACCACCGGGAGCGCAACATCCTCACCTGGTGGGTTTTGCTCTCGATTGGCGTTAATATTGTCGGGCAATTGATCATGTCCTTCTCGAGGTCCATCTATGATCCTTTCTTCGACATTGCCCATGTTTACAAGCTGTTCGGCTACATGACCCCTGTTTTTGGTTTTTCCCTCCACCAGATTGCGACGATCACCCAGAACCGAAAAGCGGCGGCACAGGTTATCGAGGA
Source organism: uncultured Syntrophobacterales bacterium (assembly GCA_903903205.1). GTDB lineage: Bacteria > Desulfobacterota > Syntrophia > Syntrophales > UBA5619 > UBA5619. The sequence goes on along the minus strand of CAIUXU010000259.1, from coordinate 1,373 downwards.
GGTGCGCAAAAACCGGGAAAAAGACGGCGTCATGCTCCACCAGGATAAACTGGCTGCCATAGGCCAACTGGCCGCCGGGGTGGCCCACGAGATCAACAACCCCATGGGCTTCATCATGAGCAATTTGTCGACGCTCAAAAAATACGGGGATGCGGGCCAGAAGTACCTGAATGCCCTGGAAGAGGCGCTGGAAGTCTGCTGTCCCGAAGAGCGGCGAAAAGAGCTTGAAGAGCTGCGCAAGGAGCTTGACATACCCTTTATCCAGAACGATCTCTCCTCCCTGATCTCCGAATCCCAGGAAGGGGCCGAACGGGTCAAACAGATTGTGCACGACTTGAAGGATTTTGCCCGCATTGATGAGGACAACATGACGGAAACCGATCTGAACCGGTGTGTTCAGAGCACTGCAAACATTGTTCGCAATGAAATCAAGTACGTTGCCGATCTTGAGCTGCAACTGAACGAGATTCCCTCGATTGTCTGTAATTCGCGGCAGATCAACCAGGTCATCGCCAACCTGCTGGTCAATGCGGGCCAGGCGATGGACAAGCATGGACCCATTACCGTGACTTCACGACAGGAGGGCGATGAGGTCCTCCTGTCGATCCGCGACACCGGCCGCGGTATGACGGAGGCGATTCGCAAGCGGATCTTCGAACCATTTTTTACCACCAAAGCGATAGGCAAGGGGACCGGCCTGGGGCTCAGCATCACCTACGACATCATCAAAAAACATGGCGGCGCGATCACGCTCGAGAGCGAACTTGGGAAAGGAACAACCTTTACCATCCGGTTGCCGATCAAGAGAACATAGTGTGCGGACATTTTCGTCATCCCCGGCCCAACTGTTCTCGTTATGTCATCCCCATCGGCGCGCCCATTCGAGAACCCTTTGATGATCCGGAGTTGCTTAAAATCGTGCGCGATGGCGTCAGGCAATTTATGGAAAACAGACACCGGCAGGAAATGGTCAACCCGTAAGATGGAACCCGGGATTATATAACAGATGCATGCGCCGGGGAGGCGTGAAAAATACGATGACACAAACCATGAAAATACAACCGGCAAAGAACAAAAGCATTCCGGTACAGTTCAGTAACGCCCGTTTTGTGCCGTGGCTGATTCTGGTTGTTTCGCTCCTTCTGACTTACCAGTTGTGGCAAAACGATCAACAGGATTCCGCACAGAAACAGAAAATCCGGTTTGAAGCGCAAGTTCTTGAAATCGTGGGACGCATCCAGGAACGAATGAAGGCGTATGAACATGTGATGCACGGGGCGAAGGGTTTGTTCTACGCGGGTGGACCCGTAGAACATCCTGCATTTCATAACTATGTTGCCGCACTCACCCTGGAGAGGGATTATCCGGGTATC
>CAIUXU010000258.1 GCA_903903205.1 uncultured Syntrophobacterales bacterium | reverse complement strand
GCCAGTTTACCCAGGATGACGCCCATATTCTCTGCACGCCGGAACAGCTTAACAGTGAAATTCGGGCGATTGCCGATTTCGTCGGCTACGCGATGGGGATTTTCGGCTTCGAATATGAGGTTGAGCTCAGCACGAGACCGGACAATTCCATCGGCTCCGATCAGGATTGGGAGCTTGCCACACGCGCCCTCGAAGGCGCCCTCCGGGACAACGGCATGGCCTACGAGGTCAACGAAGGGGACGGCGCCTTCTATGGTCCGAAGATCGACTTCAAGCTGAAGGACGCGCTGAAACGGAAATGGCAGTGCGCAACCATCCAGTGCGATTTCACATTGCCGGAACGGTTTGACCTGAGCTACATCGGCGAGGATGGCGAGAAACACCGGCCGGTCATGCTCCATCGGGTGATCCTTGGCGCTATCGAACGTTTCATGGGGGTGCTGATCGAGCATCATGCCGGCGCGTTTCCGCTCTGGTTGTCGCCGGTTCAGGCCGTGCTGGTCACCGTGACGGAGAAGCATATCCCCTGGGGCGAAGAGGTCAGGAAGCGTCTCCTCGAAGCAGGGATCCGAGTGGAAGGAGATTTCCGCAACGAAAAATTAGGCTACAAGATCCGGGAGGCGCAGATGCAAAAGACGCCTTTCATGCTTGTGATCGGCGATCGGGAAATGACCGCCGGCCAGGTTTCGCCGAGGCAGCGTGACGGGCAGAACCTCGGCTCCATCGATGTGGAGGCGTTCATCGTCCTTGTCCGTGAACAGTGTGCACAATATCGGTAGTTTATTTGATTTTTGGAGGTGACCCATCGCAAAGGATTTGAGGATCAATCGTGAGATCAGGGCCGTGTCGGTCAGGGTGATCGATATGGAGGGGCAACAGTTGGGGGTTATCTCCCTGACGGACGCCTTGGCGGAAGCGGTCAAGTCTGGTCTCGATCTGGTGGAGGTATCGCCAACAGCCGAGCCGCCCGTCTGCCGGGTCATGGATTACGGAAAATTCCGCTATCAGCAGAGCAAGAAGGTTCAGGTCTCCAAGAAAAGTCAGACTGTCATCCAGGTGAAAGAGATTCGCCTGCGGCCCAAGACGGAAGAGCATGACCTGGAAGTTAAAATCAAGCATGTGAGGAAGTTTCTGGAGCAGCACAACAAGGTGAAGATCTCCATGATGTTCCGCGGACGCGAGATCGCATATACCGATATCGGCCGGAAGATTATGGAGGATATCAAGAATACCCTTGCTGATGGTTGCGTGATTGATCAGCAGCCGAAACTGGAAGGGCGAAACATGATCATGATCGTCTCACCGAAGAAGTGAGGGGATAGGTCAATTCATTGTGGGGACACCTTGTGGCAAGATGTCCCCAGAAAGGGGTGATGGAATGCCAAAGATCAAGACACATCGGGGCGCGGCGAAGCGATTTTCCGTTACGGGAACGGGGAAAATCAAGAGGAGCAGGGCCAATACCAGCCATATCCTGACGCCGAAAACGACGAAGAGCAAGAGGAATCTGAGAAAATCGATTATGATGGACAAAACCAATGTAAAGGCGATCCGGAAACTGATTCCGTATCTGTAGAGCGAAGAAACGACGAGGAGATAAGCAATGCCGAGGGTAAAGAGGAGCTTGACGGCTCACAAGAAGAGAAGAAAGATTCTGAAGGCGGCCAAGGGATTTTTGCTGTCCAGAAGCAAGTTGTTGAGAACAGCCACGGAGGCGGTCAGCCACGCGATGTCCTATGCTTACCGGGACAGGCGGGTCAGAAAGCGGGAATTCCGGCGGCTTTGGATTGCAAGGATCAATGCGGCCGCAAGGATGAATGAAATATCTTACAGCCGCCTGATCGACGGCATGCACAAGGCCGGCGTCGAGATTGACCGGAGGGTCCTCGCAGATCTGGCTGTTCATGAACCCCGCGGATTTTCCGAGATCGCGACCATCGCAAAGGGTGAACGGCAGGCATGACTGGAGAGTTGAAGGTCCTTCGGGAACAGGCGGAGGCGGAACTCCGGCAGGCCGGTACGGAAGAGGTGTTTCAGGCCATTCGCACCCGCTACCTCGGCCGGAAGGGCTTTTTGACAGGATTGCTCCGCAATATCGCCAATGTGGCTCCCGAGGAGAGGCCCCAGTTCGGCAAGGAGTGCAACGAAGTCAAGGAGGAACTTTCCGCAAGGATCGATGAACTCCTTGCGGGACTCGCATCCTCCAATAAAGATGAAGTTCTTCTTCGTGAACGGATTGATGTTACGCTGCCCGGAAGGGGCGTTCGGCATGGGTTGCTCCATCCGGTTACGCAGGTGCGGGAGGAGATTTGCCGCATCTTTGCCGGTCTCGGTTTCTCGGTCGTGGAAGGGCCGGAAGTCGAACTGGATTACTACAATTTTGAAGCGTTGAACATTCCCAAGGACCATCCTGCGCGGGACATGCAGGATACCTTCTACGTCGAGGACAATATCGTCCTGCGCACCCACACCTCCCCGGTGCAGATCCGTACCATGGAAAAGACGAGGCCACCGGTGAGAATTCTCTCCCCGGGTCGTGTCTATCGCCGTGATTCGGATGTTTCTCATACCCCGATGTTCCACCAGATCGAGGGTCTGCTTGTGGATCGGGGCATTACCTTCGGTGATCTCAAAGGGATCCTGACGGTTTTCCTCAAGCAGATATTCGGAGAGGATACAGCGCCCCGATTCCGTCCAAGTTTTTTTCCCTTCACGGAACCGAGCGCGGAGGTCGACATCCGGTGCGTCATCTGTCACGGCCGGGGTTGCCGGGTCTGCGGGCAGAGCGGTTGGCTGGAGATCCTGGGGTCGGGTATGGTGGATCCCGAGGTGTTCCGTAACGTCGGTTACGATCCGGACGAATTTACCGGTTTTGCCTTTGGGCTGGGCCTGGAACGGATTGCGATGCTCAAATTCGGGATCTCGGATATCCGTCTTTTTTTTGATAACGATTTGAGATTCCTGGAACAATTTTAATATGCAAGTCAGTCTGAAATGGCTTCGAGATTATGTGGATGTCGATCTTTCACCGGAAGAGCTGGGGGACCGGCTGACCATGTCCGGTCTGGAAGTGGACTCCCTGAAACGAATCGAACCCGCCTTCAGCGGGGTCCGGGTCGCCCGGATTGTCTCTATCAAACCCCATCCCCGTGCCGATCAATTGTCCCTCTGTGAGGTGACAACGGGGGACGAAACCTATCCCATTGTTTGTGGTGCAAAAAACATTCACGTTGGTGATATCGTTCCGCTGGCGCCTGTCGGAGCGGTCCTTCCCTCCGGGGATAGTATCAAGAGCACCCGTATCCGTGAAGAGGTTTCCGAGGGGATGCTCTGCTCCGAAGAAGAGCTCGGAATCGGCAGCGACGCATCGGGGATTATGCTTCTTCCATCCGATTTGCCGTTGGGAAAAGGGCTGGCGGACGCACTCGACCTGCGGGACGCGGTTCTCGATATCGGCGTAACCCCGAACCGGTCCGATTGTCTCTCTATCGTCGGCGTGGCACGCGAAGTGGCGGCCATCACTGGAAAGACGTTGCGTTATCCTCTTTCCGTCGTGATGGAAAATGAGGAGGAGATCGGCAGGATCACATCGGTTTCCATCGAAGATCCCGATCTCTGTCCACGCTACACGGCCCGGATCATCAAACATGTCCGGATCGGACCGTCGCCCTTCTGGATGAGGCGGAAGCTGGAAGCGGTGGGGCTCCGCTCGATCAACAATATCGTGGATGTGACCAACTTCGTGATGATGGAGCTGGGGCAGCCCCTGCATGCCTTCGATTTCCGCTTCCTTGCCGAAGAGAGGATTGTTGTCCGGCGTTCCCGTGCTGCTGAGACGTTTGTTTCACTCGACGGGAAGGAGCGCACCCTGGGGGCCGACACCTTGCTGATCTGTGATGGCGTCAAGCCGGTGGCGATCGGCGGTGTCATGGGCGGGCTCAATTCCGAGGTCAAGGAGGAGACGGAGACAATCCTCCTGGAGAGCGCCTATTTCAACCCCGCTTCCATCCGTCGGACCGCGCGTGCGCTGGCGATGGGGACCGACGCCGCCTTCCGTTTCGAGAGAGGGATTGATCCGGAAGGGGTTGTTCGGGCGCTTGACCGTGCGGCAGGGCTCATGGCGGAGCTTTCCGGGGGAACGGTTTGCCGAGGTATCATCGATCAATATTTGGGGACGGTCGCTACGGCCAAAGACATTCCGCTGCGCGTGAAGCGTGTGCGGGATATCCTCGGAACGGCGGTTTCGGAGGATGAGATTGTCCGCATCCTGAAAAGCCTCGAGATGAAGATCGATC
>CAIUXU010000257.1 GCA_903903205.1 uncultured Syntrophobacterales bacterium | reverse complement strand
GTCACCACGCCTTCCTTGTTGCCAAGCGGGTTCGGACGGAGACGGGGATTGCAGCCAATGCCGTTTCCGTCAGTTATGCAGCGGTGGAACTGGCGAAAAAAATCTTCGGCAATCTCAAGGGGAAGTCGGTACTTCTGATCGGCGCAGGAGAGATGTCTGAACTGGCTGCCCGCCACCTACTCCGTCATGGGGTCGGCCACATCCACATCGCGAACCGGACATACTCCAGGGCCGAGGAGATGGCGGCCCTGTTTCAGGGGACGCCTGTGGCCTTCGATCAGTTTCCCGAGATCCTGCCGGAGGTGGATATCGTAATCGCCTCAACCGGCGCACCGGGCTACATTCTGACCAAGGAGATGGTGGCCAAGGCGCTCCGGCGAAAGCGGGACCGACTGCTCTTTCTGATCGACATCGCGGTCCCAAGGGACATCGATCCCGCTGCCGGCGAGATCGAAAACGTCTATCTCTACAATATCGACCACCTGCAGGACGTGGTCGATGCGAACCGGGAGGTGCGGAAGACCGAGGCGACGAAGGCGGAGGAGATCATCGCCGAAGAGGTTACCGTCTTCGAAAAATGGTTCAACGCCCTTGCCGTCGTGCCCACAATCGTGGCGCTGCGCGGGAAGATGGATGAGATTGTCCGGGGGGAGATGGAGAGATCCGCACACTGGCTCGGAGGGCTTGAAGCCGAGGAACGGTCGCGGATCGAGTGGTTGGCCTCCTCCATCGTAAACAAGATTCTGCACGACCCGATCACCGGTCTCAAGGAGGAGAGCGCCGAAAAGGACGAACTTCCGTATGTAGCGGCTGTCCGAAGGTTGTTCAAGTTGTGACAGTTGGGGAAAAAGATAAGGGAGATCTTTGAAAAATTTCCCTACTTTGTCATTCCCGCGAAAGCGGGAATCTATGAAGCCACGGAGATGGCTGGATTCCTGCTTCCGCAGGAATGACGATTTACAAAGTTTCGGCAGAAATTTAAAGGTCTCAAGGGGCAAAGAGTGCGAAGCAAGGAGGATACCATTCAGAAGACATTCAGACTTGGAACGAGGGGGAGCGCCCTGGCGCTGACACAGTCCGGTTGGGTCGCGGACCGCATCCGGGAGCGCCATCCGGGAGTCGCCGTGGAACTGGTCACCATCCGGACAAAAGGGGACATCATGCAGGATGTCTCCCTGGCCGCGATTGGCGGGAAGGGGCTCTTCATCAAGGAGATTGAAGAGGCGCTTCTCCGGGGCGACGTGGATCTGGCCGTCCACAGCATGAAGGATGTTCCGGCCGAGCTGCCGGAGGCGCTGGAGATCGCTGTGACGCCGCTCAGGGAAGATCCGCGGGATATCCTGATTTCGCGGGGGGACCGCAAGTTGGAGGAGATGCCTCACGGGGCGCGGATCGGCACTGGCTCGCTTCGGCGTGCCTTTCAGCTCCGAAACCGGATGCCGGATCTCGAGATCGTTCCGATGCGCGGCAACCTTGATACGCGGATCCGGAAGCTGGAAACGGAGGGGCTCGACGGCGTTATTCTCGCGGCTGCGGGGATCCGGCGAATGGGTTGGGCCTCGCGGGTCTCCCAGTTCATTCCGGTGGAACTGATGCTACCGGCTGTCGGCCAGGGGGTGATCGGCGTAGAAACCCGGCGCGATGACGACCGATGCCGCGAGGTGGTTGCCTTTCTCAATGATCCTGTGACTTTCTGCGAAGTCGGTGCGGAACGGGGCTTCCTGAAAAGGTTGGGCGGCGGTTGTCAACTGCCGATTGCGGCGTTCGCCAAGAAGAACGGCGCTGAGATCGTTGTGGAGGGGCTGGTCGGGAGCCTTGATGGGCGGACGGTGATTAGCCATCGGGTGACGGGGCCTGCCACGGAATTTGCCGAACTTGGAGAAAATCTTGCAGAGCACATCCTCCAGCAGGGCGGCCGCGCCCTCTTGGATGCGGTCTATTAAAGGCGTTTTGGGAACACGATGCCGCGTCGTGTCCCCTTACGGTCATGAATTTGATAACACCATGAGCCAATTGAAAAATTCCAAAGTTGTCATTCCCGCGAAAGCGGGAATCCAGTCTTTTAGGAACTTCTGGACCCCCGCTTTCGCGAGGGTGACACTTTTTTATTGAGTTTTGCAATTGCCTCTAATGAAAAGCGACTTATGACGAAACAGGGTAAGGTTTATATTATCGGCGCCGGGCCGGGTGACCCGGGGCTGATCACCCTCCGGGGGGTGGAGTGCATCCGGGAGGCCGATGTGGTCATTTACGACCATCTGGTCAATCCGGAGATACTCCGCCATGCCCGGCAGGATGCACGCCAAATTTACGCCGGAAAACGGGGGGGTGAACACACCCTTGTCCAGGATGAGATCAACCGACGCCTTGTCGAAGAGGCGCAAACCGGGGCGGTGGTCGCCCGACTCAAGGGTGGCGACCCCTTCATTTTCGGTCGAGGGGGCGAAGAGGCAGAGGTGCTCCGGGAAGCGGGCATCCCCTTTGAGGTTGTCCCCGGCGTGACATCCGCCGTCGCTGTTCCCGCCTATGCAGGGATACCGCTGACCCACCGGAGCCATACCGCGTCGGTCGCCTTTGTTACGGGCCATGAGGATCCGAACAAGGGAAAGAGTGGTCTGGATTGGCCGACACTTGCCGGCATCGGGACGCTCGTTTTTCTGATGGGGGTGAAGAACCTTTCGGCGATCGCGGAGAACTTGATCCGCTGCGGAAAAGACCCTTCTACGCCGGCTGCGCTGATCCGCTGGGGCACAACGCCGGACCAGGAGACGTTGATCGGAACCCTTGCCGATATCGCGCAAAAGGCCAAAGAGGGCCGTTTTTCGCCGCCCGCCCTATTGGTTGTCGGAGGCGTGGTCGGTTTGAGGGAAACCTTGAACTGGTTCGAGACGAAACCCCTCTTCGGCCGAGGGATCGTTATTACACGACCGGAGGCGCAGGCGGAGGGGTTTGCAAGACTTCTTCGGGCGCGAGGGGCGAGGGTGATCCATTTCCCGGTTATCCGGATCGCGCCGCCGGAGAGTTGGGCAGAGCTTGACGCGGCCATCGATCGACTGGAGAGCTACCGGTGGATCATTTTTACGAGCGCCAACGGTGCGGCCTACTTCTTCCAGCGCCTGCGGGAACGGGGCCGGGACATCCGGGATCTGAAGGGGATCCGGATCGCCACGATCGGACCGGCGACGGCCGCCGCGGTCGAGGCGCTCCGAATCCGGGTGGATCTCGTTCCAGAGGAGTTCATCTCCGAAGGGGTCGTCCGGGCCTTTGCCGGCGAGGATCTTCGGGGAAGCCGGATCCTCCTGCCGCGGGCCAGAGAGGCGCGCGATGTCATTCCGGAGGGGCTCACAAAAATGGGCGCCACCGTCGATGTGGCGACGACCTACCGAACCGTCCGTTCGGACCGCAATGCCTCAGAATTGTTATCGTTAATTTCCGATGAGAAGGTTGACGCGATCACATTCACGAGCCCTTCGACGGTGCGACATTTCCTTGGGATTATGGGACCGGATTTCCATCTCCCGCCCAAGGTCCGGATCGCCTGCATCGGTCCGGTGACCGAAGCGGCAGCCAAAAAGGCCGGCCTTCCCGTGGACATTCTCCAGGAGCGCTACACGATTTCGGATCTGGTGGATACGATCGCGGCCCATTTTGAAAAAGAGAAAAGGTAATAAAGGGGGGACAGCTCCCGATTATTTCGATTGAAAGGAGACTACCATGCAATTTCCAGATTACCGGCCGCGCAGGCTGAGGCAGAATGAAAACTTTCGGAGGATGATCCGGGAGACAAGACTCTCGGTGGACAACCTGATCTATCCGCTTTTCGTGGTGCCGGGGACGAAGGTAAAAAAACCGATTACCTCCATGCCGGGGAATTTCCAGATGTCCGTTGATCACATCGTCAAGGAGGCGGCGCGAATGAAGGAGCTGGGGATCCCGGCGGTCCTGCTCTTTGGAATCCCCGAAAAAAAGGACGAGGTTGCCTCCGGGGCGCTCGCGAAGGATGGGGTCGTCCAGCGTGCGATCCAGGGGATCAAGGACAAGGTCCCCGACATCCTCGTCATCACCGATATCTGTCTCTGCGAGTACATGAGTCATGGACACTGCGGGATGGTGGAGACAGGCGAGGTGATCAACGATCTGACGCTGGAGGTCCTGGCGGAGCAGGCCGTCTCCCACGCAAAGGCAGGGGCGGACATGGTCGCCCCGTCGGCGATGATGGACGGCCAGATCGGCGCGCTGCGAGAGGGGCTTGATGAGGCGGGTTTCGATACCGTTCCGGTCATGGCCTACTCGGCGAAATACGCATCCTGCTTCTACGGTCCGTTCCGGGAGGCGGCGGAAAGCGCCCCTTCTTTTGGCGACCGGAGGGCCTACCAGATGGATCCGGCGAACAGCGACGAGGCGATGCGGGAGATCAGTCTCGATGTGGCGGAGGGGGCGGACATCATCATGGTGAAGCCTGCTCTGGCGTACTTGGACGTGATCCGCCGGGCAAAGGAGGAGTTCGACCTGCCGCTAGCCGCCTACAACGTGAGCGGCGAGTTCGCGATGGTCAAGGCGGCGGCGCAGATGGGTTGGATCGACGGCGAGCGGGCGATGATGGAATCGCTGACGGCGATCCGGCGCGCCGGGGCGGACATGATCATCACCTATTTCGCACCCGATGCCGCGGAAATCTTGGGGAAATAGAAAAGTGATTCCAGGCGTTTAAATCCGCTGTAGATTTGAAAGGAGAGACCTTTGGAAGAAGCCGGAAGAAACAAGATATTACCCAATACGCTCCGGATGGTCGCCTGGGAGGTGACGCGAAGCTGCAACCTTGCCTGCGTCCACTGCCGTGCCTCGGCCGTCTGCGAGCCCTATCCGGGGGAGCTCGATACCAAAAAATGCAAGCAGATTCTGGATGAGATCGCAACCGTCGGCAAACCGGTTATCATCCTCACCGGCGGCGAGCCGCTGCTGCGCAAGGACATTTATGAGATTGCCGCCTACGGGGATCAAAAAGGGCTCCGGATGGTCCTTGCGACAAACGGCACCCTGGTGGACGAAACCGTTGCGGAGAATCTGATCAAGTCAGGAATCCGCCGGGTCAGCATCAGCATCGACGGGCCGGAAGCGGTAAGCCACGATGCCTTCCGCCGTGTGCCGGGCGCCTTTGCCGGGGCGATGGCGGGGATCGAGGCGATGAAGCGCGTGGGGCTGGAGTTCCAGATCAATACGACGATCACGCAGGCGAACATCGGCAAGATCCGGGAGATCCACGATCTGGCCCATGGTCTCGGCGCCGTCGCGCACCACATCTTCCTGCTTGTGCCTACGGGACGGGCAAAAGAGATGGTCGATCAGGAGATCACGCCTCTCGCCTACGAGCAGACGCTGAACTGGTTCTACGAGGAGGAACAAGACTGCGCAATCCAGCTCAAGGCGACCTGCGCCCCTCACTACTACAGAATCTTCCACCAGCGGCAGAAGGAACGGGGCAGCGCAGCGGTTGCCAAGCACGGGCCGGCGGGTCCGGGAACTCATCCGCTCCATACGATGACACGTGGTTGCATGGGCGGGATCTCCTTCTGCTTCATCTCCCACCGGGGACAGCTCCAGCCCTGCGGATACCTGGAGCTTGACTGCGGCCAACTTACCGAAAAGAGCTTTCCCGAGATCTGGGAGGGATCGCCGATTTTTCAGGATCTCCGTGATCTTGGTCGCTACAAGGGGAAGTGCGCCCGTTGCGAATTCATCAAGGTCTGCGGTGGTTGCCGGGCACGCGCCTACGAAACAACCGGTGATTATCTCGCCGAGGAACCGTTCTGCATCTATGAACCGGGAAAGGCAAAGGATTGAGCGAAGGGAACAATAGATGACAGAAGAAAAGAAGCGCCCCAAATTCGTCGTTGTTGACGGGAGCAATTACCTGTT
>CAIUXU010000256.1 GCA_903903205.1 uncultured Syntrophobacterales bacterium | reverse complement strand
GTCTTAAGGAGTGTCTGGAGGCCCATGAAACGCTCGGAGTCGAGGGAAGCGACACCCGCGCCCTGACCCGGCGTATCCGAATGACCGGCGCCATGCGGGGTGTTCTCTCCACGGAAACGGACGACATCGAACATCTCGTTGAACGGGTCCGAGCCTATCCGGGGTTGGTTGGCCGCGACCTCGTGAAGATGGTGACCTGCCGGCAGCCCTATTGCTGGAAGGACGGGGCGGCCCGGGAGATGGGTCAAAATGAAAACGCTAACATTCAAAAGCAAAAACCTGACGCCAAGGTCCAGCGGCGCGTCGTCGTAATCGACTGCGGTGTCAAGTACAACATCCTTCGCCACCTGGAAAAACGGAGTTGTGAGGTCTTGGTCCTTCCGGCCACGGCGTCAGGAGAGGAGATCCTCGCTCTGCGGCCCGACGGCGTTTTATTGTCCAATGGCCCCGGCGATCCGGCGGCCCTGCCCTACATCGTGGATGCTGTTCGGTTGATCCTGGGAAAGGTTCCCATCTTCGGCATCTGTCTTGGCCATCAGATTTTGGGGCAGGCGGCAGGCGGACGGACGGAGAAACTGAAATTCGGCCACCACGGGATCAACCAGCCCGTCAAAAATCGCCGGAACGGCCGGGTTGAAATCACCTCACAGAACCACGGGTTCGTAGTCCTACCCGAATCCCTGACCGGGGAGCGGGAGACGGTCCACGAGAATCTGAATGACCACACATCCGAAGGGCTCCGCTATCCAGCCCTCTCGGCCTTCAGCGTCCAGTACCACCCTGAAGCGGCGCCCGGCCCGCACGACGCGGATTATCTTTTTGATGAATTCATCCAGTTGATGGACCAGGGAAAGGAGCGAACGACATGATCCTGATCATCGATTTCGGTTCCCAGTATAACCAGCTCATCGCCCGGCGGGTTCGGGAGCACCAGGTTTATTGCCAGATCGAGCCGCCGGCTATCGATATTGAAAAGATCCGGGAGCTCCGGCCTGAAGGAATCATCCTGTCCGGCGGCCCCTCTTCGATTTATGAGGCGCGCTCACCACGGGTGGCAAAGGGGATTTTCGATCTTGGCATTCCGATCCTGGGGATCTGTTACGGCCTCCAGTTCATGGTCGATGCGCTGGGAGGAGAGGTGATCGGTTCGGACAAGCGTGAGTACGGTTTCGCCGAATTGAACATCGGGAAAGAGGGGGGTGGCGTCCTCACCGGCGTTGAGAAGAAGACGCGCTGCTGGATGAGCCACGGCGACCGGATCGGCCGTCTGCCGAAAGGCTTCCGGATCACCGCCTCGACAGAGAACACCGAGGTGGCCGCCGCCGAGGATGCGAAGCGACGGTTCTACGGCCTCCAGTTCCACCCGGAGGTGGTCCACACAGCCGAGGGGAAAAAGATGCTGGAAAATTTTCTCTTTGGCGTCTGTCGATGCGCAAAGAGCTGGACGATGAAATCCTTCGTTCAGGGCGCTGTTGAAGAGATCCGGAAGACGGTCGGCGACAAGCGGGTGATTCTCGGTCTTTCCGGGGGGGTCGATTCCTCCGTTGCGGCCGTTCTGCTCCACCAGGCGATCGGCCGTCGGCTTACCTGCGTCTTTGTGGACAACGGACTCCTGCGGCTGGGCGAGGCGGAGAAGGTCCGGGCCCTCTTCGGGAAAAATTTCCGGATGGACGTTCGGTTCGCGCGGGCGCGGAAGGCGTTTGTCGACGGCCTGAAGGGGGTGACGGATCCGGAACGGAAGCGGAAG
>CAIUXU010000255.1 GCA_903903205.1 uncultured Syntrophobacterales bacterium | reverse complement strand
GGAATGATACCGGCGTCATAAAAACCCTGGGCCGTATCCCGGTGGGCGCTCAGCCGTTCGACGGACTGGGCGGCTACAGCACGGATACGATCAGCCTTCAGGATATTGAAATAGGCTATTTTTACTTCCTGAATGAGGTCTTGAACCGTCGCCTTCTCATCGAACCGCGCAAGTTCCAGCCCCATGCGGCTTGCCTCGTAGTTCGCGAGAATGCCGCCGCCGGCAAAAAGTGGCTGGCGGGCCTCGATGTTCCAGTTGTAGTTGTCCTGTGTGCCGGCCTGGTAGGTGCTGGAAGGAATCGTCACGGCTCCGATCGGCGCCGGCAGAGTCAGGGACGACCCAGGAGAGGTGACCGTCGGATCCTGATTGAGGCGGGTATAGCCGTAGGAGGTGCTGAATTTCGGGAGGAAGCCGGTGAATGCCTCCTTCCGCTGCGCCTCAGCCCCACGGACCCCTTCCTGTGCCGCATGAATAAGGACACTCCGCTTCAGTGCTATTTCTATGCTTCCAGAAAGCGACAGCGCCTTGACTGTCTCCGCTGCATGGGCCACCATTACCGCTGCGGCAATCAGGGTGAAAATGACTCCAAAGAGAAACCATCGCTTATTGCGCATTTTTCCTGACCCCCTCCAGAAAAATGTCGATCACAAACGGAATGTTACTCATCAGAGATGCTCCTCCCATCATCGCCAGCCACTTGGAGGCACAGGAATTGATGATGCCCGTCAGGGCGGCGGCCATCATCTGCGGGTCCATCTCCTTCAGGACGCCGGCGCAAATTCCTTCGCGAAGCACCCCTTCCGTGAAGGAGACGTGGACGGCGTAATCGGACACCATCTGTTTCCGAAGCGCCGCACTTCCCTCGGATAGAGAAAGATGATCCCCCCGGATGAATATACTGCAGAACTCGGCATTTTCTTCGACAAACCTGAATTGTGAAGCGACCAGACGTTCGATTTTCCGGATGGCATCGGCCTCTGTCGCCACCGACTCCCGGATGCGGGCGTACATCATGTTCAACTTTTCCGTGAGCATCACGGTGTAGAGCTGCTCCTTGCTCTCGAAGAACTGGTAAAGCGTACCGACGGCAAACCCCGAGGAACCCGCTATATCCGCTACGGTGGTATTGTGAAATCCCTTTGCGGCGAAGATCTTTCCCGCTTGCTCAAGGATCTCCGCCCTTCGAAGGTTAAACTCCCTTTCCTTGCGCTCCGCTTTATCCATCACCCATCCAGCATTCAAATATTAGAGCCGCCATTCATTTTTTGAACGGCGGCTCACCTTGCTTTCAAAAGCAGCTTTTGTCAAGCGGAATTTGACAACGGAAACCTGGACACAATAACCGCACCCTATAGCCCTGATAGCGCCTCAAGCACTGTGATAATAACGCAGGAATCCTTATCGCCGTTTCCTCGGGACCGGGCAGCCCGCAGCATCTCGAGCGACAGGCTGGCGGTTGGAAGAACCGCGCCGCACCCATCCGCCAGCTTCATGGCGGTTGAGAGATCCTTGTACATATTATTCACAGAGAAATGGGGTGTGAAGTTATGTTCGATCATCCAGGGCCCACGAATCTCCATGGCGCCGGTACGGGCGCCGCCAACACTCGTGATCTCCAGCACTTTCCCGGGATCAATCCCGGCCTTTTTTGCCAACACCAGGGCTTCCGCTGAGGCCTGGATTGCCACCGCCATGACCAGGTTGTTGATCAGCTTTAGCGTCGTCCCAAGACCGTTGGCCTCGCCCACATAGACAATCTTTGCCGCCATCGCCTCAAAAACAGGCCGACACCGGTCGAAGGTTTCCTGAGGCCCGCCCACCATGATCCCCAATTTGCCCTGGGCGGCGACTTTGGGGTTTCCTGTAACCGGCGCGTCCAGCATGGCTACCCCTTTGTCACGGGCGCACGCCGCAATGGCGCGCGATTTCTCCGGCGGGATGCTGGACATGTCGATCAGGCAAACTCCCGGACCGGCGCCCTCCAGAACCCCCTGCGGACCGCAGATCACCGCCTCCGACGCAGCCGCATCGGTGACCATGGCGATCACGACCTCGGAGGCCGCCGCCACGTCGGCCGGAGTTCCGGCCCATACCGCCCCGGCGTCAACCACTTCAGTCGCCTTTTCCCGGGTGCGGTTCCAGACAGTCACGGGAAAGCCTGCCTTCAAGAGCGCCAGCACCATGGGACGACCCATCAAACCCATACCGAGAAATCCGATCCGCTGCATCCTTCAACCCTCCCACTGTTACTCGACTTTGCCAATATTGCGGACGGCCTTGACCAGTCTGTCGGCGTCGGCATCCCAGAATTTCCGGAATTCCGGGGC
>CAIUXU010000254.1 GCA_903903205.1 uncultured Syntrophobacterales bacterium | reverse complement strand
TGTACGGGCTTCACGGGGTGCTCCTGGTGGAGACGCTGCACCTTTTTCCGCTGATGACGCTCTCCATCGTCGATGCCATGGGCAAGATATCACCCTCGCTCGATGAGGCGGCCGAGAGCGTCGGCTCCCGCGGGGTCCGCAAGTTCTGGGACATTACCTTCCCGCTGACCACCCCCGGCTACGTTTCCGGGGCGCTGCTGGTCTTCATCTGGACCTTCGCCGATTTCGCAACACCGCTGGTAGTGGGAATTTCCGACCTGCTTGCCTCCCAGGCCTATCTGAACATCGTCCAGTTCGTGGACCGGCGGCTCTTCAAGATGGGGATCGTCATTTCGGCCATCATGGTGATTCTGGCCATCCTGTTTCTGATCGTCGCGAAAAAGTACGTGTCGATCAAAGACTACAGCTCCCTCTCCTATTCGGTGATCGAGCGGAGAAAGCTCTCTCCGATGGCGCAGGTGGGCGCGATCTCCTTCCTGATGTTCATCCTGATTCTGGCCTTTATCCCCTATCTTGGGCTCGCGCTTGACTCTTTCGGCAAAGGGTGGGCGCTGACACCGTTCCCGGTGAAATACACACTCCAGTATTTCGAGCGGGTGGCCATCGAAACGCCCAAGTTCATCATTAACAGTCTCCTGTACTCGGGGATCTCGGTTGCGATCTGTATCGCCGTGGGGGTGCCTGTGGCCTGGGTGATGTCCCGGACCAAACTTCCCGGGCGGGGGGTTCTGGATTCGCTGACCACGCTGATCCTGGCCCTGCCGGGAACCGGCATCGGCATCGCCTACATGCGCGCCTTCCGCGACCCCTTTCCGTTCATGAGCACGGCGCTCATCGGTGTATGGATCATCATCCCCATCGTTCTGGCGGTCCGGCGCCTCCCTTATACGGTGCGGGGAACCTTCGCCTCGCTCTTGATCGTCCACCGCTCCTTCGAGGAGGCGGCGGAAAGCGTCGGCGCCACCAAGGTGAGGACCTTCAAGGACGTCACCTTGCCGCTGATCTGGAAGGTGGTCCTGGTGGGCTCCCTCTACTCATTCATCCTGGCCCTCCAGGAGGCCTCGGCCACCTTGTTGCTGGTCGTGCCCGGTCATGAGATGATGACGGTGGGGATCTTTAACTTCTATATTGGCGGCTCCGTCAACGAGGCGGCTGCCCTCGGTTTCATTCTGCTGATTCTCGGCGCCGTCTGCCTGTTCATCATCAACCGCATGGCCGGCTCCAAGATGGGAGGGGTCTTCGGATAAATGTTGAACGGATTCATCTTCGATCTGGACGGGACGGTCTATCTTGGAGAGCGCCTGATCCCCGGCGCCGAGCGGATCATCCGCATGCTGCGCGAGAAGGGGAAAAAGGTCGTATTCCTCTCCAACAAACCCCTCTATACCCGTGAGGACTATGCAGCCAAGCTGACGCGCCTCGGCATCCACACCGCGCCGGTGGAGGTGGTCAACTCGACCTTCGTGCTCATCCGCTATCTGCAGAAGGTTGCGCCGGGTGCCAAGCTCTTTGTCATGGGCGAGCTTCCTTTCGTGGCGGAGATGGCCAGATCCGGTTTTCGTCTGACCGAGAACCCGGACGAGATCGAATATGTCGTGGCCGCCTTCGACCGGACCTTCGATTACCGGAAGTTCAACATCGGCTTTCAGGCGATCAAAAAGGGGGCGCACTTCATCGCCACCAACCCCGACCGCACCTGCCCCGTCGAGGGGGGAGAACTTCCCGACTGCGCCGGGATCATCGCCGCCCTGGAGGCGACGACCCAGAAAAAGGTGGAGGTGGTTGTGGGGAAACCCAGCCCGATTACCGCGCAAGTGGCTCTGGAGGTGATGGGGCTGGAAGCGGCGGAATGCATCCTGATCGGCGACCGCCTGGAAACGGACATCCGCATGGGGCTGGAGGCGGGCATGAAGACGGCCCTCGTCATGACGGGCGTAACCGACTTAAAAACCCTGGAAACCTCCCCCTATCGCCCCGCCCACGTTTTTGATAGCATCGCCGATCTGGAAGGGTTGATTCGGTAATTCCGGCAGTCATTAC
>CAIUXU010000253.1 GCA_903903205.1 uncultured Syntrophobacterales bacterium | reverse complement strand
TGTCCGTGCTGTCAATGGCACTGCTGCTGGCGCCATAGATCCGCCAAGTGCCGGACAGATCTGCAGGGGAAAAGGTTCCTCCCGCTCGAATTGCCATAGCAAGGTCATATTGCAAAGAATCCGTGCTGGCGACAAAAAACATGATATCCTTGGATAAGTTTATCTTGCCTTGTGCCAAATAAAGATTGGGGGGGATGGAACCGGTGACAACATAACTGGTACCAGTGATGCCAGTATTCAATAATCCATTGCCATCGATAGCAAAAAATCCCCCTCCCCCGGGTGAAGCAATCGTTGCCCTTGTGCCATTGCCCGCGTCACTAACCGTTATTTTACCATAAGCACCGCCTGCGCCAAATACGTGCCACGTAGCGGCCAAATCCAAAGATGAAAAACCTCCCGTGGCGCGAATGGCCGTGATAAAATCATATTCACCATAATTTGTACTGGTTACAAAAGATAATACATTTTTTGTTGAATCCATCTGTCCGGACCCGAGATAAAAATTGACCCCCAGGTTTGTGGTAAAACTACTGCTGCCGCTGCTTAATAGTCCTGAGCTGTCGATGCCGATCAAACCTCCCGTAATGGAGGCTGATCCGTTGGGAGAGCGGGTGTAAGACCCTCCCAGGACTACTTGTCCCAAGGAGTCAAGAATCAATGTTCCCCTGAGATTTCCTGCCGTGATGCTTCCTGCGGTTGGAACACCGACGCTGGCGCCATTTGTAGCAAACATGTACCAAGTGCCGGCCAAGTCTGAAGTGATGAAAGGTGTCCCAGGGGTTGGCGCGGGCGCCGCATCGTCCCCTCCTCCACATGATGTGATTTGCATCACCAAGAAAAAGCTCAAAAACAACATCCCGCAAAAATATTTTATGTTTTTCATGTCTTCCCCCCTGAATGGTAAAAGAGTAATCATTTATTTTTTTCGTTCAGATCCATCTCTGTCACGACTATCCGCATAAGCACATTGCCACTGCACATATCACGTTCCACACCGCTTTATCCATACATATTTGCTTAGGGCATGCTTGCATCCGTGTTTTCTCTTGATCGCGCCTCGCGTTTTTCCTATAATCACCCCATATTTTGGCGGGATTGAGCGTTTTTTTGTCTTATGAAGGGTGGATAAGGACGATGGAAGAGCAACGGAGAGTAGCGGTGGTGATTCCCAAGTTTGGCCTGGTGGGCGGGGCGGAGGGGTTCGCCGCCGAGATCACCGAACGGATTGCCGTCGATCCAAGGTTCGAGATCCACGTCTTTGCCAACCGCTGGGCGGACTCCTCCGGAAGGATCGTCTTTCATCATGTCCCCATCGTTCGTTTTCCGAAGTTCCTGACAACGCCGAGCTTTGCATGGTTCGCCGGTCGGGCGATTGCTGCCGCGGGTCCCTTCGACCTTATCCACACCCATGACCGGATTTTCAAGGCCGATGTCTATACCATGCACGGCATCCCCCACCGCTGGTGGGTCCGGGAGGTGCGCAGGAAGAGGATGAGCCTCTTCGACCGTGCGCTTGCCCGCGTGGAAGATTGTCTTGTATCCAATGGAAGTTGCCGTCGGTTTCTGGCCGTCTCCGGGCTGACCCGGAAGATCTTTCTCGAGGAATACCCGATTGATCCGGCGCGGGTGACGGTGGTCCATCCCGGGATCGACGCCTCCCTCTGCGCGAAGCTGGATCGGGAGCGCTGCCGCCGCGAGATCCGGGGGCGCTTCGGAATTGGTCCCGACGAGCCCCTGATCCTCTTTGTTTCGATGAATTTCGCTATCAAGGGACTCGATTACCTTATGAAGGGACTCGGCCTCCTCCGGGCGGAATCTCCCGGAAAGCGGTTCCGGCTCCTTGTGATTGGTCGGGGTGATGAGAAGGCCTACGGTCGGCTGGCTCGGGAGCTGGGGCTTGGCGATTCTGTGGTCTTCGCCGGTACCGTTGTGCGGGAAAAACTGCCGGAGTTCTACCTCGCAGGGGATCTCTACGCCATGCTCTCCCGTTTTGACACCTTCGGAATGGTCGTTTTGGAGGCGATGGCCGCCGGGCTGCCCGTTTTGATCTCTGGTTCCGTGGGGGCAGGGGACATCGTCCGGGAGGGGGAAAACGGATTCGTCGTCGAGAATCCCGCCGATTCGGAATCGATAGCCGAACGGATCGAGAGGATGCTGCACGACGACGTCCGAGAGAAGATGGGCCGGGAAGCGCTGAAAACGGCCGGGGAAAACTCCTGGGATATGGCGGTTGCCCGGGTTCTAAAGGTCTATGCGGAGATCTGGGCGGATCAGCGCTTGGTCAACTCGAAGATCCCGCATCCGTAGCGGCAGCCGAAGTCATTGCGGATGGATGCCTCGTCGAGCTCCGCATCGGAGATGAATTTCCCCGCGTCATTGATATAGGAAAACGAGTCGATGTCGTAGCGCTTCTCCATGAGGCGCAGCAGGTAAGCGATCGAAAAGACCCGATGGGCGTTGAACTCAATCCTCTGCTCGCCGATGGGGACGGAAAAATAGAACTTCCCCCCTTTTTTCAGTATCCGGTGCATATTCTCCCATCCGACGCGATGGCCGTCGTAGTCCACCGGATCACCGTAGCGTCCGAGACCGAAGTGCTCCAGCGCATGGAGGCAAGAGAGGGAATCACAGCAATCGGTCAGTGGAAAGTCTTTCGCCGAAAGGTCGGCCCGTGTGAAGCGGATGTGGGGGAGCCCCAGATGGAGGTCGCGGACGTCGAGCACCTCGATCTCCCGAAAGGAGGCGACATGGGCCACAAAACCGTCGATGCGCGAGCCGATGTCCACGTGCCGGACAGGGTTGTTCTGAAAGACCTTCCGGGCGACGTAAAGATCCTGATAGAAGTAGTGTTCCGCAAGAACACCACTCTCCTGGCCCTTCTCTTGAAGGCAGGGGTAGAGCTTTCCGAACGGGAAACTTTCCCCGGAAACATCGGCCTGACGCCGGATTTTTCGATATTCCTTGAGAAAGAGCGGCATCCCCTTCAGATAGGCGAAAAGGGGCATCCCCTGGACGATGATGCTGAAACGCATGAAAGACGACCCTCCCCTACGACCCGTGTATGCCTTGGAAATGTCTATTTGCGGTTGTCGATCGCCGCGAAATTGGTTGTTCTGTACTGTTCATCGATCTCCCGGTAATCGGGCAGCGGATGTAGATAGCCTGCCGGGGTGATCCGGTAGAGGTCCATGCCGTTATCCCTGAAGAAGTAGAAGAAATCCTTGTAAAAAGTCCGGGTGTCGATGTTGCAGCCGCCGAATTCGAAGGTGGCCATCCGGATCGCCCGTTTCTCGAACATGCGGGCGGCGCCCAGCAGAAGGTCCATCTCGTGCCCCTCGATATCGGCCTTCAGAAGGTGGATACAATCGATGCCATGATCGGCGCAGTAGTTGTCGACGGTGTCGATGGTGACCCGTTCCGAACGGGAAAACGATATACCGAAATGGTCCAGATTACGATGGCTTAAAGATCCTCCGGACTCCTCCGTACTGAAAAAAAGATCGCATTCGCCCCGCTGCCGTCCCAAACCAAAATGGTTCGCTGTGATGCGGGGATCATCCTTGGCGATGTTGGCGAGTGCCCCAAACACGCGGGGCGACGGCTCGAAGCAGTGGACGTGAAAATTCTCCTCCGCCATCATGGCCAATACAAGGCCCAGGTACTGACCCTGGTGGGCGCCGACATCAAAAATGCAGTAGGGAGAGGCTTGAAGCGTTTTGAGCTTATGCAGGACACCTGCTTCGCCGCTTTCATGAACATTCTCGCCTGAGCCAACGCCCATGTAGAGAAGGGATTTGCGGACAATGCGTTCCAGGAATCTCTGGCCTGTTTTGTTTCCGTAAAGATGAGACAAAGTCTTGAACATGGCCGCGCTTTAACATTCCTGCCGCACCCAGTCAAGATCTATCGTGAATGTTTCCGGGGATATTGAGAATTCATGGTGAGAAACGTCCTTTATTATGTTAGAAGAACCCCGAGTAAAACATGACCGGAAGAATGGACCGGCAATCCCTCCACGGGGGAGAGCCTTACCTCAGGATGCCCGTGCAGATGGCCCCACTCGACGTTTCGATCATCGTCGTCACATACAATACCGCCGATATGATCGGGATGTGTCTCGATTCTCTGGGGCCGGAAACGGGTCTGTCCCGCGAGGTCTTCGTCGTTGACAATGCGTCGGCGGACGGGGGTGCGGAGATGGTCCGGAACCGCTATCCCTGGGTTAGCCTGACCGTCAATAAAGAAAACAGGGGTTTCGCCGCCGCCAACAACCAGGTTTTGCCGCTGTGCCGCGGGCGCTATCTCTATTACCTGAACCCGGATGCGAAGTTAACCGGTCCCGGTCTCCTTGAAAAATGTATCCGGTTCATGGACGCCCGTCCGGGGGTCGGCTTGGCAGGCACCCGGTTGATCAACCCGGATGGAACACATCAGGAATCGATTTCCTGGCGGTATCCCGGCCAGAAGTTCACCAGATCGGAGATGACCGGCCTGAAGGGGAGCATTGCTTGCGTCTTGGGCGCCAGCATGATCGCGCGGACGGATCTGATCCGGAAAATCGGCGGCTTTGACGAGGATTTCACTCTCTACGGAGAGGATCAGGATCTCTGTCTGCGGGTCCGACGGGCAGGCGGTGAGATAGGCTATATCGATGACGTTGTTGTCCTCCATTACGGTGGTCAGAGCGAACGGCAATCGCTCCCAGCGGAAGTCTGGAAGAAAAAGAGCGTGGCGGAGTACCGGTTCTACCGGAAGCACTATTCTCCGGAAACCATCGCCAGGATCCGGAGGGCCGACCTGCGCAAGGCCCGTTTTCGTCTCCTGACCCTGAAGCTTACGATGCCTTTTACCAGGGACAGAGCCAGGGCCGAAGGAAAGCGGATCAAATACCGCGCCATCTATGAAACCCTCAAACCCTTGAAGAGCAAAGGGGGAAACTGATCTCATGGAGCGTGTCGCTGTGCACTGTATCCTCTGTGACAGTTCTGAGCGGGAGCTACTCATCCGGCAGGGGGAATGGACCGTCTATCGCTGTGGCGGTTGTGGACTGGGTTTCCTTGATCCCCGTCCCGAAGCCAATGAACTTGGCGATCTCTATCGAGACGGCTATTTCGATGACCAGTATGGTCACGGCCTTACATTCGGATCTCCCGAGATGAAAAAGCGCCTTTCACAGGAGAGCCACCGTATCCGGTTTTTCAGGAGGGTAAAACCGTCCGGAAAGATTCTGGATATCGGTTGCGGCATGGGCTATTTTCTTCTTGCCTGTCGTGAGGCGGGATACGATGTTGCGGGGATGGATATCTCCCAGGACTCGGCCGCTTACGTCCGCAGAGAGATGGAAATTCCGGTGGTCGTCGGGACGATCGGCGGGATCGATTATCCGTCTGAGTCGTTCGATGTCATTACCATGTGGCATTTTCTGGAACACACGCCCGATCCCCGTCCGTACCTGCAGAAGGTTCGACAGTGGCTGAAACGGGACGGCGTGCTTGTGGTGGATGTTCCAAATTATGCGGGAACGGACGCCCGGAAGACTTGGGATCGTTGGAAGGGCTGGCAGCTTCCCTTCCATCTGTACCATTTTACGCCGGAAACCCTGAAGAGACTCCTCGCGAATCATGGATTCGACGTGGTTCACAGCAAGAGTTACCTCTCAGAGCACGTCAAGGAGAAGCTCGAGCGGAGGCTGCTTGTCAAACCATTCGCGCGACTGATTGCCCGCTGCTATTCGGGACACAGCTTTGCCGTCGTGGCGAAGACGATGAAAAATGGTAAACAGGAATTACGATGAAAAACGACAGCGACTATCTCCATGAATTGCTGGAGAACGGTGAGTTTCGCTTCGCCAGACTCAACCTGCCGGACATCGACAACGAACCAGTCATCCGGGTCAACGTGCCTGATATCGTGGAGCAGGAAACCTGCCTCTTCCACCGTGGCGTGGCGGAAGGCGTCGACTATCTGGAGCTGCTGCACAACTTTGTGGAGTGGGGCATGACGAAGCGGAGACCGGCGCCGGTGGTCCGTTTTGCAGATGGGGAGTACGCCTTCTACCAATTCACCTTGGGCTGCAACGGCCTCTATCGGCAGGCCGAGTCGGTGGATGCCATCCGGAAAGCGATGCTGTTGCACATAGACGCACTCAAGAGCCTGGCTGTGGGCGGGAAGATGGCGCCGTTGATCTTTCCCGGGAATATCGGTCGTGAAAAGAAACGGGGATTTTTCTCCTTGTTCCGACGTTCCGAAGAGGTTTCCGCCTCTTCCTTTTTGAATTTTCTTCAAGACCATGGCATCGCATTGAAGGGTGATCATTACATTCCCTTCTATGCCGTCTATGCCTACCTCACTTCAGAGCCTTTTGCCCGCCTCGTCGACGGCAGGAAGTTGTGCATTCTCAATTCGGAATACAATCCAGATGCCTTCCGCGACTGGTTTGCCCGCTTCGCGAGCAAACCGGATATCACCTTCATTGAAATCCCGGCCGAATATGTTGCGACACGATGGGAAGCGATGCGAGAGAAGATTCTGGAGCGGATTCCACCCGACACCGATCTCTGTCTTGCCGGCGCGGGCGTTGGTGCGCTGATGGTTTGCGTCGATGCCGCTGCTCGTTACGCTATACCTGTTCTTGATGCCGGGCATGTCCTGAATATGATGAATGGCCGGGAGGAGAAGTCGAACGGGCTGAGAATGTACACCCTCAGAAAAACAGGGGAACACATAGCCGGTTTCAAACCCTTACCGCCATGAATGATCCGTTGAAGATATACCGGAGGCGATTCCGCACCTGGAGGAACAAGGTGAGGCTCAACGGAGAACTGGAGGGCTACGGAGCGGCATTTTCCTCCCAAAGGCTCGCGATTCCAGATGATTCCGCAATCCGTCTGACCTTGCAGACCCGCTTCCCCGGCCTCAGTCCAAAACCGAAGGGTAAGCTTTCGATCATCGCCATCTACCACAACTACAATTGGGAAGAGGGGGGCCTGAAACCCGGTCTGGAAAAATTCGGAACGGTACGGCACTACGACTGGTTTGAGGTGTTTGACCACTCTCGCCGGGACTGGCGGAGCTCCGGGAAGGCGGAGATGAACCGCGATCTCTTGATCCGCATCGGGCAATGGGTTGCGGCGGAACGCCCCGATGTCATCTTCACCTACCTCTCCGGGGAGCTCGTTTCCCCGAAGACCGTTCAGGCCCTCCGCTCCTTCGGCGTACCGATGATCCACTTCAGCCTCAACGACAAGGAGAATTTTGTAGGCAAGGTGAGAGGCGGTCTGGCCTTCGGTTCCCGCGATATCTGCCGGTGCTTTGACCTCTGCTGGACCAGCACCGGGGATGCCCTGAAGAAGTACTGCGTGGAGGGGGCGCTGCCCGTTTATCTCCCGGAAGGCGCCAACCCGGGGCTCCACAGCCCCCGGGATCTGGAGAAGACCATCGACGTCTCCTTCGTGGGGCAGTGCTACGGAAACCGCCCTGAAATCATCCGTCGTCTCAGCGCAGAAGGCGTCCGCGTTGAGACATTTGGATACGGCTGGCCCAATGGTTCGCTCTCCACGGAGGAGATGGTTTGTCTCTACTCGAAAAGCCGGATCAACCTCGGGTTTGCGGGTGTGGAGGGGCATGAAGAGACTTACTGCCTCAAGGGCAGGGATTTCGAGATCCCGATGAGCGGTGGGCTCTACCTTACGGAATACCATCCTGAGCTGGAGAGGGTGTACAACCTCGGACAAGAGATCGTCACGTACCGGGGTTTCGACGACCTTCTGGCCAACATCCGCCATCTTCTGTCCGATCCGCAGAGGGCGGAGGCGATCCGACAGGCCGGCTTTTGGCGGGCGCGGAAGGAGCACACCTGGGAGATGCGGTTCGAGCAGCTCTTCACCTTGATGAATCTGGTCTGAATGGTGTAAACCATTCATCTTTTGTGGATAGTATGATAGATACCAACCGGAAGCAGTAGGGAGAGGGAGAAATCGATGACCGACAAAGGTTCACTTTCCGTCGCCATGATCGTAAAGGATGAGGCAGAGAACCTCCCCGATTGCCTGCGGAGCGTTGCCTTTGCCCGGCAGATCGTCGTCGTCGATTCCGGAAGTGTGGACGATACATTCCGGATTGCATCCGATTTCGGCTGCGATGTTTTCAATGAGCCGTGGCGCGGATTTGGGAAGCAGAAGCAGTTTGCGGTCGATCAATGTCGGGAGGAGTGGATTCTCGTCCTGGATGCCGATGAACGGGTCCCGCCGGAGACGGCCCGCGTGATCCGGCAGATGATCGACTCCCGGGGGGACGCAAACGGCTACAGCTTCCCGAGAAAAAATTTCTTCCGGGGACGCTGGATCCGTCACGCGGGGTGGTGGCCGGACCGTGTGGTTCGTCTCTTCCGGAGAGGGCAGGGCCGCCTGACGGAGGCCGCGGTCCATGAAGCCGTTTCCGTTAACGGACGTGTGGAGATCCTGGAGGCCCCGCTTGAGCATCGGACCGAGAGCGATTTGGGCCGGATCATCCGAAAAATCGACCGTTATTCCACGCTCGGCGCGCAGCAGGCCTTTGCGGAAGGGAGAAGCTGTTCGATCGGGTCGGCCTGTCTGCGGGCGGGATTCACCTTTTTTCAGGATTATCTCCTCCGGGGCGGCTTTCTGGACGGTTCGCAGGGGTTGACACTCGCGATGACCGACGCGGTCAATAAATTCTTCAAGTATGCCAAATTGAGTGAACTGAAATAGTGATCTCCATTATCGTCGTCAACTGGAACACGCGCGAACTTCTGAGGAAGTGCCTGGATTCTGTCGAGACAACCATCCGGAGCCTTTCATACGAGATCATCGTCGTGGACAATGCATCGACCGACGGCAGTGCGGCGATGTTGCGGGAAAATTTTCCACAGGTCTGTGTGATCGAGAACCTCGAAAACAGGGGTTTCGGAATGGCCAACAATCAGGCCCTGCGGATCATGACGGGCCGCTATGCGCTGTTGTTGAACTCGGACGCGATCCTGACGGAAAATGCCGTCTCCGAGCTCTTCGCCTGTATGGAAAACAATCCTGGGGCGGCGATGGCCTGCGGTCAGCTCCTCAACGCAGACGGGAGCCGGCAGAATTCGATCGCCTCCTTTCCGTCGCTGCTGACGCTCATGACCAATATGTCCCTGCTCGAATATCTCTTCCCGCGGCGATTTCCGAGCAAAAGATACAGCCATTCGGGAATCGTGGAGGTCGACTCGGGGATCGGCGCCTGCCTGATTGTTCGCAGAGAGGCGATGGATTCGGTCGGGTTGTTTGACGAGCGTTATCACTTTTTCTTTGAGGAGACAGACTGGGCCTATCGGATGCGACGGGCCGGCTGGAGGATCCTGCATGTACCGACCGCTTTCATCTACCATCTCCAGGGTCAGAGCATCGGCCGGAATCTCCGCTCCCGCATCGAGTTCTACCGTTCCCGATATCAGTTTTTCCATAAATGGAGCAGCGGTCGGTACTATCAAAAGGTCCGCGTCGTAATTTTGCTGCGCCTCGTTGTGGATTGGCTGCTGACCTTTCTCGGCGTTTTCCTGACGTTGGGATTCCAGGGGGGGCTGCGCGACAAGTGGGCGGTCTATGGCCGCCTGCTCCTCTGGCACCTGAAGGGGTGTCCCTGACCCATGAATATTGCAAACCGCTATAGCAAACCGCCGCAGATGAGGCGCATCCTGATCATCCAGCTCGGCGACATCGGCGACATCGTCTGGTCGCTCCCTGCCATCCAGGCGGTGCGGGACACCTATCCCGGTGCGGAGGTTGCCGTTTTGCTAAGAGAAGGAAGCGGATCTCTGCTAGCGACTGGCGCCTTCCCGCTGAAAATTTTCGAGGTCCGAAAAGGGTTTGGAGAGTCGCTCCGCCTGATTCGGGCGCTCCGCCGGGAGCGGTTTGAACTCGTCTTCGATTTTCGGGGGGACGAGCGGGGAGGCTACATGGCTTTTGTGACTGGGGCGCCGATCCGCGCTGCCATTCATTATCCATCGCTTCCCGGGCTGCGGAACCACCTGTTCACCCATCTCGTATCAACGGCCGGAGAGCCTATGGCTGCGGTAGGGGCTGCCGACCTCTCCCTCTATATTCTGAAAGCCTTCGGGATCGAAACCGGAAAGGTCATTCCCGAACTTTGTCTCTCAAACGAGGTGTGTTCGCGGGCTGCAGGAATTCTCGCCGATGCTGGAATTCCCGCTCCGGAGGAGGCGATGGGAGAAGGTGGGGAGAGGCTGCGCGACGGGACGGTCCGGCGTGGCGACTGGGTGACTGTGAATCCTTTTTCCCGCTGGTCATACAAGGAGTGGGAGCTTTCGAAATGGGTGCAGATCCTTGATTGGCTGTGGAAGGAGTTCGGGGTTGCCGCCGTCATCGTCGGGACCCCCGCCGAAAGGGAGCGTGCCGGTGAACTGGGCAATTCCTGCGCCGGGAATGTGTACAATCTGGTAGGCAAGACGACGCTTGCCGAACTGGCGGGTGTTCTCCAACGGAGCCGACTCCATCTCGGTGTCGACAGCGCCGCGCCGCACATCGCCGCCGCCGTGGGGACGCCCACGGTTACCCTCTACGGCCCCTCCGACTGGCGGTACTGGTCGCCGCCGGGTGAACGAAACCGCGTCGTTATCCCCGAGATGGCCTGTGCCCCCTGCCATTTGAAAGGATGCGAAGGGAGCGGAGTCAGTCGCTGCCTCGACACACTGTCGGTGGAGCGGGTGCAGACCGTCATCCGCAAAGCCCTCTCCTCCTGAAAAGCCCTGCGTCAACTTTCGAGCGGTTTTGCCTCGTCGATGAGCATGATCGGGATCTCTTCCCGAATCTCGTAGAGCAGACGGCAGCGGTCGCAGATGAGACCATCCTCCGCCGGGTTCAGATGCACTTCTCCCTTACACTTCGGGCAGGCCAGAATTTCCAACAGTTCCTTGCTGATTCCCATTTTTTCACTCCTTATAAAAAGATAGTGCTGAGTGCTGAGTGTTTTTTGTCATCCCCGAGTGCTTCACTTTTGTCATTTCCGAGTGTTTCCACTATTGTCATCCCCGAGTGCTTTTATCGGGGATATGGTTTTACTCAGTCCTTGGTCCTCAGCACTTTTTTTAGTTCGTCGAAGACCTCTTTCACGGAGATTTCCGTCATGCAGCGTGGGTTGTCGCACCGCTTCCGGAGGCATGGTGCGCAGGAAAGTGCGCGCCGGATGACACGGTGGCCGGGGCCGTAGGGTCCGGTACGGGCAGGATTGGTCGGCCCGAAGAGGGCGACAACCGGCGTGCCCATGGCCGCGGCGAGGTGCATGGGGCCGGAATCCGTCGTGACGAGGAGGGTGGCCTGACTATAGAGGCAGGCCAGCTCTCGGAGCGTCGTCCGGCCGCCGAGATTAACGGCTTCCGTTTTCATCTGCCCCCGGATTCGTTCGAGCGGACCAGCGTCTGACCCCGTCAGGATGATGCCGATCCCCAGTTCCTGCCGGATACGGTCGCAAAGTTCCGCAAATTTCTCATCTTCCCAAAGTTTTGTCTCCCACAATGCAACCGGATTGACGGCGATAAAAGGTTTGCCGGTCTGCGGTTCTCTTCTCCCGCCCGCTTGCGTCCCGCCCCCTCTATTGTCGGCAACATTCAAGATTTCCTTATGTTCATCCAGGAGCGCCGCTATGCGCCGTTGCTCTGTTTCGCCGACGGCGATGCTGAATACCGGCGGCCCCTTCAGACAAGCGGCATTCCGTCCATTCGGATCTCCGGCGAGATATCGGACGAAGTCGAGGTAGCGGTCCACGGCGTGCTTCCCCATCTGTTCGGGGATCTTTTCGTTGTAGAAGAGGCCGCTTCCCTCCTGCAGGCTGTCGTAGCCGAGTTTCCGCCTTCCTCCGCTGAACAGGACGATTGCGGCGCTCTTGAGCAGACCGTGGAAATCGATCACCAGGTCGTAGGGACGGCGCCGGATCTCCTTGAAAAATGCTAACATTTCCCGGAGTGGCGCAGCAATCCTGCCCAGCCGGAGCCCCTGGACCCATCGTTTCCGGCCGGAGACGATTACCCGATTCAGATCTGGATTTCCCGTGAGCAGATCGGCGGCCGCCTCCTCGACGACCCAGGAGATGTCGGCGTCGGGATAGCAGCGGCGGAGGGCGGCAAGCGATGGCAGCGTGTGAATGACGTCGCCGACGGCGCTCAGTTTGACGATCAGGATGTTCACGGCTTGTCGTTTCCCATAATCCATTTGACCGCGGCGAGGAGATCGTCGGCGATATGCACAGGCCGAGGCCGGATGACTGCCGTCCCCTCTCGGGCGCCAGCTTTTCCGCTGGGGAGATGAAGTTCTTCGGCGGCCTCCTTGCCGTGTCCGGTCCGGACGAGGATGCACTGTGCCCCGGCGTTCCCCCCCGCCGTCATGTCATTCAGCGTGTCACCTACCATGTAGGAGCGGGCAGGATCAAGCTGAAGCTCCGCCGCCGCCCGGAGGAGCAGCCCCGGCGCCGGTTTCCGGCATTCGCACT
>CAIUXU010000252.1 GCA_903903205.1 uncultured Syntrophobacterales bacterium | reverse complement strand
TTCGGGAAAAAGGAGCCATAATTGGGGGTCAGGTCTTTAAATTTAGCGTTTCGTTCACAAACCGCTCAGAATGCTAAATTTCAAGACCTGACCCCCATGACTTGTGAAACAAACATGAAACCTGTACAGATTCGGACGGCCTTCATTCTTGGGGCAGGATTGGGGATGCGGCTACGGCCGCTGACGGAGAATTGCCCCAAGCCGCTGCTGCCGGTCGGCGGCCGCCCGCTCATCACCTATGCGATGGACCACTGTCTTTCGGTCGGCGTCTCGCGGTTTATCGTAAACACCCACCACTGCGCGGCGGCCTATGACGAAGCCTTTTCGGACAGACACTGGCGCGGGACGCCGATACTCTTCCGCCATGAGCCGGTTCTCCTCGACACAGCCGGGGGAATCAAGAACATTGAGGATCTTCTTGAGGAAGACGACAAGACGATCCTGGTTTACAACGGCGATATCCTCTCCGACCTTCCACTGTCAAGGCTGCTGGAGGCCCATGCGGCGGCGGGTTGTGAGGTCACGCTGGCTCTCCGAAGCAACGGCCCGCTGCGGAACGTTTGCCTCGACACGAGCACCAAAATCTGCGATTTCAGGGACATTCTCGGGAATATGGGCGTCCGGCGCTGCCTGTTCACAGGGATTTCTATTGTGGAGAAGCGCTTCTTCCGAAGGCTGACGCCAGGAAAGGTCGAATCGACGATTCCGGTCTTCGCGGAGATGATCCGGGATGCGCCCGGCTCGGTCGCCTCCGCAGTAATCGATGAGGGGAGCTGGGAGGACATCGGAGATCCGGAGGCGTATGCAGAAATTGTTGCCACCGTACCACCGCTCCGCTATGAGACGCCCCTTCCCGACAGCGATCTGGAAAGGGCCGCACAGGAGGAATCCGCCTTCATCCGCAGGACGCTGGGCCTTGCCGCTGCGACGCAGGTGGAGATGACCCTCGTCGGAAAAGGTGGTTCGGACCGGAGCTATTTTCGCATTTCTGTATCCGGGGAAACGTCATCTATCCTGATGCGTTACGGCCGTATGTATGAGGAAAACGATCTCTACGCGGACATCGCCTCCTTTCTGCGGGGAATCGGCGTGACCGTCCCCACGATTATCGGCCACGATTCGGAACAGAGACTAATCCTCATGGAGGATCTGGGAGACCGGGATCTCTACGCACTCCGCGACGCCCCGTGGGAGATTCGCCACGATCTCTACGAAAAAACTCTCGCACAAGCCGCGAAAATGATCTCGTTTTCGCCGAATCGCCTTCCCGCCGGACTCCGCCTGATGCCCGGCTTCGATGCGGATCTCTACCGGTGGGAGCGGGACTACTTCCGGGAGCACTGCGTCCGGAACGTCTGCCGGATTGACCTCTCTTCCGCAGAGGATGAAGCCCTGGAGGCGGAACTTTCGGAGCTGGCCAGCCGGCTGCTCGCAACGCCGCTTGTTCTCGTCCACCGCGATTTTCAATCGCAAAACGTGATGATCCGCGACGGCGAACCGGTCCTGATCGATTTCCAGGGGTTGCGCCCCGGCAGCCCCTTCTACGACCTCGCATCGCTCCTCTGCGATCCCTACGTGGCATTTCCAGAGACAGGGCGTGAAAACCTCCTCCGCTATTATCACGGAATCTCCTGTTCCCGATATCCGTGGGATACCTTCCGTGAACTTTTCCTGCTCGCCTCCGCACAGCGTCTGATGCAGGCCCTCGGCGCCTACGGCTTCCTCGGCCTCAAGCGCGAAAAACCCCATTTCCTCGCCCACATCCGCCCCGCGCTGGACAACCTTATCACGGTAACCGCGGAGGCAGGATCTCTCCCGCACCTCCACAATCTCGCCCGCCGCTGCAGCGATGCCCCTTTTTTCTCCCCTTGACAGAATGATGATCCGTCACTATGGTAGCC
>CAIUXU010000251.1 GCA_903903205.1 uncultured Syntrophobacterales bacterium | reverse complement strand
TGAGGAAGTTCCCAATCTGGAATACCTCTTCAAGATCAGCACTATTCAGTCGCGACATGACATCGTTATCCTGTTGCAGGAGTTCCCTGAATTCAACGCCCTCCTCCCAGGATCGCATCGCGCTTTTCTGGACGATCGCGTACGCCGCTTCCCGGGAAATCCCTTTTTCGATCAATTTGAGCAGAACCATCTGCGAAAAAACGACACCCTTCGTCATCTGGATATTGGCAAGCATCCTCTCGGGATAGACAACGAGCTGATCGATCAGACCGGTGAAACGGCTGAGCATAAAATCAAGCAGAACCGTCGCATCGGGACCGATGACCCTCTCGACGGAGGAGTGGCTGATGTCCCGTTCGTGCCAGAGGGCGACATCTTCAAGGGCGGCAACAGCATAAGAGCGCATCAGGCGGGAGAGGCCGGAGAGGTTCTCCGAAAGGACTGGATTCCGCTTGTGCGGCATCGCGGACGAGCCCTTCTGCCCCGGTGAAAAATACTCTTCTACCTCGCGGACTTCCGTCCTCTGAAGCAGCCGGACCTCTTGGGAAAATTTGTCGATCGAGGAAGCGATGATGGCGAGCGTCGCAAAGTATTCGGCGTGGCGGTCCCGCTGGACAATCTGCGAGGATGCGAGGGCAGGCTTCAGCCCCAGCTTTTCGCAAACGTATTCCTCGATTGCGGGATCGATGAAAGAGAAGGTTCCCACGGCGCCGGAGAGTTTCCCCGTGCTGATCGTCTCTCTGGCCCGGACCATTCTCTCCCGGTTCCGCTCCATTTCACCATACCAGAGGGCCATCTTGAGCCCAAACGTGATCGGTTCCGCATGGATTCCGTGCGACCTTCCGATCATGAGCGTATCCTTGTGGGTGAACGCCTTTTTCTTGATAGCAGCCAAGAGCAGATCCAGATCCTCGATCAGGATATCGGCCGCCTCACGAAGCAGAAGCCCAAGGGAGGTATCCAGGATATCGGAGGAGGTCAGTCCCCGGTGAATGAAACGGCCGTCTTCCCCGACCTTCTCCGTTACGGATGTGAGAAAGGCGATAACATCGTGCTTCGTCGTCTTCTCAATCTCGTCGATTCGGTCCACATCAAAGCCTGCGCGTTCACGGATATTCCGCATCGAGGCCTCCGGAATCTCCCCCCGCTCCGTCATCGCCTCACAGGCCAGGATCTCGATATCCAGCCACCGCCGGTAGCGGTTCTCCGGACTCCAGATCGCCTCCATTTTCGCTCGTGAATATCGCTGTATCAATCTTCTCCTCCTGAGACAGGGCGCCTTGCCGCAAGGCGCCCCCCCTTCTTTCGTGCGATCCGTTAGGGCAGATCTCAAACCCGCCAGTCAAGGGCGAATAATGATTCGCCCCTACATCCTGAATTTTAGATAATTTATTATGAGTTGGCGTCGGAGTCAAGGAATTTGCGCGGGTAGAACGCCGCCGACAGAAGTAGGGCATGTTTTAAACCTGCCCCCAGGGACATCCTCAAATTTCAGGGAGTAAGAACGAAAATGAATTGACAAATCTGTCATTTTCCCTTATTCACAAAGTCGATTTTAGCCTCTTGCTGCAGGGTGAAAATATGTATGACGATGTCGATTCCGGATGGGAAAAACGGATAGTTTCCCCTGATCTGGTCCTCTCGCGGATCGAACCGGGGATGAGTATTTTCCTTGGAACCGGGGTGTCTGAACCCCGGACACTCGTGAAGCACCTCACAACATCGGACCTGAACAACCTGACCGATCTCGAACTGGTCCAGCTCGTCAGCCTCGGAGACGCCATCTCCTTTAACAAGACCCCCCATGAGTACAAATACCGTCTGAAGACACTCTTTTCCGGCTGGTTGGCCAGTGAGGCGATCACATCCGGGTCCGTGGATATGATCCCCTGTCGCTTCTCCCAGATCCCGAGGCTGGTGGAGTCCGGGGCGATCCGTGTGGACGTTGCCTTTGTTCAGATCACCCCCCCGGACAAGGCTGGCTATGCAAGTCTCGGCGTATCCGTGGATGTTGCCCGGTACGCGATGGAAAGGGCCTCCATAGTCGTTGGCGAAATCAACAGCAGCGTCCCCCGGACGATGGGCGATACCTTTGTTCACGTTGATGATTTCAACTACCTTGTTCAGGCAACGGAACCACCGAT
>CAIUXU010000250.1 GCA_903903205.1 uncultured Syntrophobacterales bacterium | reverse complement strand
TATGATGCTGGCGAAACGGTGGCTGTTTCACTTTCGGAATCGTGGGAGAGGATCAATTGTCGATGATGCTGCGGATTCTGAAGGAAGCTAAAGCAGGAGCTAGAGAACTCAGTTGACTACTACAGCGGCGAATCTCCAAGTCTTGGTTATGAATTTGCTGATGAGTTTTGATTTGATCATGTAAAACCATATCCCCGATAGGAGCACTCGGGGATGACAAAAGATAGGAGTAGGATATTCCGGAGGATGCCACCATCATGATTACGCCGAACAGTGGAACGATAGAAGGAGCGGATCGATTTTACGCCGTTTTCGACGGACACAGCGGAGCGCCCCTTGCCGACCTGGCCCTTGCTCTTCTCGAGCGACAGAAGATGACCTGGCCCGGTCTCGCGGGTGGGTATGAGGCCCTTGGGGAGGCCCGGTTGCGCGAAATTCACGGCGAAGACTGGGGCGTCAAGATCCAGTTTAATCCGCGGCGGATCGTCAGCAGCGGCGCAAAGGTCGATCCCGAAACCATTCGGCGGCGCCCTTGTTTTCTCTGCCCGGACCATCTTCCGCCGGAACAGCAAGCGATCCTCTACCGGGACGACTATCTCATTTTATGCAATCCGATGCCGATCTTTCCGGGCCATCTGACCATTGCGCATTGCCGTCACCTACCCCAGTCACTCCCGGAAAATATGCTAACATTACTGAAACTTGCTTTTGATTTCGGTCCCCGGATGACTCTCTTCTACAACGGCCCGCGCGCAGGTGCATCCGCGCCGGACCACCTCCATTTCCAGGCGGCCCCCGCCGGCCTGATGCCGGTGGAAAAAGAGATTCTGGATCCCCGGAAACGGGCCGGGGCGCGGCGGCGGGATGGTGTGGAAATTTGCCGGACGGCGGGGCTGGCCCGGGGGATTCTGCTGATCGAGGGGACGGAAGAAGGAAACGTTGCAGCGGCGGTCGGGGATGTGATCGACATATTGGGCCGCGGGGCGCCCTCCGACGGCGAGCCGCTGCTGAACATTCTTTGCACCCGCACCGGGGAAGGGTGGCGCCTTATCCTCTTTCCCCGCCTGAAACTCCGGCCGGCAGCTTATTTTCTGGAAGGAGAGGAAAGGATACTCGTCAGCCCCGGCGCGGTCGATATGGCCGGGATGCTCATCACACCGATGGAGAAAGACTTCCACGCGCTGACGCCGGACCTCGTCTGCGGGATCTTCCGCGAGGTTGCCTTCGACGATGCGGCGGTTGGAGCGCTGCTTGACGCTATCTGAAGGGATTTTTCATTTAGTTAAACCACAATATAAGGAGGAAATGAGAAGATGGGCCAGCAAAAACAGGGAATTGACACATTGGCACTGCATGCGGGGCAAATTGCGGACCCGACCACGGGGTCGCGGGCCGTCCCGATTTACCAAACCACCAGTTATGCGTTCAAAGACGCGGACCACGCCGCGGATTTATTCGCGCTGAGAGCCTTTGGCAACATCTACACACGCCTGATGAACCCCACCACGGACGTCCTGGAAAAACGTCTTGCCGCGATCACCGGCGGGACAGGCGCCGTGGCGACGGCGACCGGCCAGGCGGCGATCTTCTATTCGATATGCGCGATTACCCAGGCGGGGCAAAACATTGTCACCGGCGACAAGCTCTACGGCGGAACCTACACGCTCTTCACCGTGGATCTGAAGCGGTTCGGCATCGATGTGCGATTCGTGGACTCCTCCGATCCCGCAAATTTTGAAAAAGCGATTGACGAAAACACGCGCCTCATCTATTCGGAAGCGATCGGAAACCCCAAAAGCAATGTGGACGATATCGACGCGATCGCCGCGATCGCCCACCGGCACAAGATCCCGTTCATTCTGGACACCACTGTCGCCCCGCCGCCGCTCTTTTACCCCTTTGAGCACGGGGTGGACATCGTCGTCTATTCACTGACCAAGATCATCGGCGGCCACGGCACGACCATGGGCGGGGCCATTGTGGAAAAGGGTGATTTTGACTGGAAGGGGTCCGGAAAATTCCCCGAGATCACCGAACCGGATGCCGCCTACCACGGGGTGAATTTCTGGGATGCCTTCGGCGGGCATGACAAGGCCGTCGCTCCTGGTCTCGCTTACGTGCTCAAGATTCGGACCGGCCTGCTCAGAGACACCGGGGCGACAATCTCTCCGTTCAACTCGTTTCTGCTCCTCCAGGGGCTCGAGACGCTGCCTCTCAGGGCACGGCGTCATGTCGAAAACGCGCAGAAGGTGGCGGAGTATCTGGCCGCTCATCCATTGGTCGCCTGGGTGGAGTATGCGGGGCTGAAAGCCCACAAGGATTACGCGCGGGCCAGGAAACTGTTGCCGCTGGGTCCGGGGG
>CAIUXU010000249.1 GCA_903903205.1 uncultured Syntrophobacterales bacterium | reverse complement strand
TTCCCTGACGGACCGGCGCTTCTCGAGGATCGACCGGTTCATGGCCGACACCCTGTACGACGAAAACTTCGGCGGGGAGCATGGGAACTGCCACATCGCCGTCGGGGCATCCTATACAGACACCTATGCAGGCGATCCCGCCGCGATGACCGGAAAGCTCAAGCGGAAGTTGGGCTTCAACGACTCGGCCCTCCACTGGGACCTGGTGAACACGGAAGCCAAAACGGTTACGGCGCACTGGCCGACGGGGAAAAAGGTCGTGATCTATGAAAACGGATGTTTCCGTTGCTGAATGCGGTCCCGGATCGGGAAAATAATTCTTGACCCAGCCAACGGGAAAGGGATAGTAGCTCTCTCATATCAATTCGAAGGGGGGTCTTGAATTTCATGAAGAAATTCACGTCGTCAAAGAAACGCTTTCTGACCATCCTGCTCGCACTGACCGGAATCGCCATCACCGTCGGTTACGCGTTCTGCCTGGGCGCATGTAGCTTTTTGAAAGGCGATATCCTGGGGATCGACCTCAAATATCTCGGGATCTTCTACATGGCCAGCGTTTTGCTCCTCGCGTGGTTTCGAAAACCCCTCCTCTGCCTTCTGCTCCTCGCCTTCGGGGCGGGCGGGGAAATCTTCCTGATCGGTTACCAGGTCCACAGCGGCGTCTACTGCCCATACTGCCTCGCTTTCGGGGCAACGATCCTGCTCGCCCTGGCCATGAATTTCGAGCGAAACCGGAAGGCAATGACCGTGCTGGCGACCGCCGTTGGGTT
The DNA here is from genome assembly GCA_903903205.1 of uncultured Syntrophobacterales bacterium. Taxonomy (GTDB): domain Bacteria; phylum Desulfobacterota; class Syntrophia; order Syntrophales; family UBA5619; genus UBA5619. Next base: position 2,408 of record CAIUXU010000249.1, on the reverse strand, counting down.
CCTCTTTTTCTGGCTTTTTTTCTCCGGATCGGCAACACCCGTTTATGCCGCCGACCCTTTCCTGCCTGTCTTCGGCAGGGGAACGGTTGAAGTTCGTCTCTATACGGACTACTTCTGTGGGCCTTGCTCGGCAGAGGAAGCGGAGGTAATCTCTCTCATCAGTGAACTCATCGGGAAAAACCTCATCCGCGCCATCTTTATCGACACACCGGTCCATAAGGAGACGGTTCTCTTCGCCGGTTATTTTCTCGCAGCGCTGAATGCAAAGAACGATTTTCCGCAAGTGATCGCCGCCCGGGGGGCGCTCTTCGAGGCGGCAAGGAATGAGATCAAAGAGAAGGAGGCGCTGGAGGCATTCCTGAAAGCAAAGGGGGTAGCCTTCGCACCCTATGACACGGCGCCGGTTTTCAAGATTTTCGGCAATTACCTGAAGGAGGACCGGATCAAATCGACGCCCAGTTGCGTCATCCTCGGTTCGCAGGGGAAACAGACGCTCACCGGAAAGGATGAAATCATGAAAGGACTTCGCGGCCTCCGGAAATAAGAGGTCCAGGGGCCGCTTCGCGTATTGACTTTGCGATAAAAAGGGGGGGGAGAGATTATGGGAGCAAAATAACAACAGTTTCACCAGCGCTCACTCAGCGATCCGGAGGGTTTCTGGGGCGAGCAGGCCAGACTGATCCATTGGGAAAAACCCTTTGGCAAGGTGCTGGATTACAGCCGGCCACCGTTTGCCAAATGGTTCGTCGGCGGCGAGACGAATCTTTGCTATAACGCGGTGGACCGCCACCTCAAAGACCGGCCGGACCAGAATGCGCTGATTTTTATCTCCACCGAAACGGATGTGGAAAAGATTTACAGCTTCCGCGAACTGCATGCCGAGGTCAACCGCTGCGCCGCAATGATGCAGGGGTTGGGTGTTGGCAAGGGCGAACGCGTGCTGATCTACATGCCCATGATCGCCGAGGCCTGCTTCGCCATCCTCGCCTGCGCGCGCATCGGCGCTGTTCACTCGGTGGTCTTCGGCGGTTTTGCTTCGCACAGTTTGGCGAGCCGTATCGATGACGCCAAACCAAAGCTCATCATCAGCGCCGACGCCGGCTCACGCGCGGGCAAGGTCATGCCGTACAAACCGCTGCTTGACGAGGCCATACACCTGTCCAAATTTCCACCAGAGAAAGTGATTCTGGTCAACCGGGGTCTCGATCCGGGCATGGCGCTCGTCGCCGGGCGGGATTTCGATTGGGCCGAATTGCGCCTCAAACATATAAACGCGCAAGTGCCCTGTGTCTGGCTGGAGTCGAACGAGCCATCTTACATCCTCTACACCTCGGGTACTACCGGCCGTCCCAAGGGGGTACAGCGCGACGTCGGCGGACATGCGGTCGCGTTGGCCGCATCGATGAAACATATCTACTGCGGCAACGCCGGCGAAACCTATTTCTCGACTTCGGACATCGGCTGGGTGGTCGGCCACTCCTACATCATCTACGGTCCGCTGATCGCCGGCATGGCCACAATCCTGTACGAGGGCACCCCGGTGCGTCCGGACGGGGGAATTCTGTGGAAAATCGTCGAGCAGCACAAAGTCGCGGTGATGTTTTCCGCTCCTACGGCGATTCGGGTGCTGAAGAAACAGGACCCGGCGTTCCTGAAAAAATACGATCTTTCTTCGCTCAAGTATCTGTTTCTCGCGGGCGAGCCGCTCGACGAGCCAACAGCACAGTGGATCTCGGAGGGGTTGGGCCGCCCCATCATCGACAATTACTGGCAGACCGAAACCGGCTGGCCCATCCTGGCCAACCCGATGGGCGTGGAAGAAATTGCGCGCAAGTTCGGCAGTCCCGGCTTCCCCATGTACGGCTATAACCTGAAATTGCTGCACGAATCTACGGGCGAGGAAGTGGGCACGGGCGAGAAGGGTGTGGTCGCTATCGTCCCACCGCTACCACCGGGCTGCATGAGCACCGTGTGGGGCGACGATGACCGTTTTGTCCAGACCTATTTCGAAACCATTGCCGGCAAGCTGCTCTATTCGACCTTCGACTGGGGCATCCGCGACCAGGATGGCTACTACTTTATCCTCGGCCGTACCGACGACGTGATCAACGTCGCCGGGCACCGCCTGGGTACTCGCGAAATCGAGGAGTCTATCAGTTCGCACCAGGCGATCGCGGAAGTCGCGGTGATCGGTGTTTCTGACCCGCTGAAAGGGCAGGTGCCGGTGGCGTTTGCCGTGCTCAGGGATCCGAACCTGATCGAAAGCAGCGAAGGGCGGATCAAACTCGAGAGCGAAGTGATGAAAACCGTGGACCAGCATCTCGGCGCCATCGGACGGCCATCGCGGGTGCATTTCGTAACGCTCCTGCCCAAGACGCGCTCGGGCAAGGTGTTGCGCCGCTCGATTC
>CAIUXU010000248.1 GCA_903903205.1 uncultured Syntrophobacterales bacterium | reverse complement strand
CGTTTTCACCCTCCTCAAAGAGAATCCGTTCTTGAATGATTACAATTGTGAGCCCCATCAGACCGCAGGAAAGATTCCCTGGCGGTCCGATGGGGATTTTTTTTCAGCTACGGGTGAATTTCTGGAAGGTGTGGGCATCCGGGCGCACGCCGAACTTTGATACGCCGAACGTCCAGGTTACCTCGCCGACGTAGAGGTCTCCCCGCGAGTCCACGCAGAGGGTATGGGGGGAGACGAAGTTTCCCGGAGCCGCCCGGTCGGCGCTGCACCAGTGCATAAGCACATTTCCCGCCAGATCCAGGATCCGCACACCGCCCGGCAGGTCATACTTGATCGGACCGTTGGTGAACGAAGTCTGGCCGGGACGCCACCAAAGCTCTGATACGTAAACCCGGCCTTCCTTGTCAAAGGAGATGTCCGTGGGGCGTTGAACATGTGTCCACATGTCCAGAGATTCGCCGTCCCGGGAGAAGATGTGGATGCGGTCGTTCTCGCGGTCGGTTACAAAGACGCGGTTGTCGGGAGAGATGCCGATACCGTGAGGCAGACGGAACTGACCGACTCCCGTCCCGGGCTCGCCCCAGGACTGAATCAGTTTTCCCTCCGGTGTGAACCGGTGCACACGGGCGTTGCCGTAGCCGTCGCATACATAAATCTCTCCGTCGGGGGCGATGGCCGCATCGGTCGGCCGGTGGAAGGGCGGGCCGCTGCGCTGGACGCTGTTGTGGTTTTTGCCGTCATACCCCGTGTCCGAGGCCTTTCCCGGGGTACCGAGCAGCAGCAACTGCTTCCCCTCGGGCGTGAATTTGCGCACCGTGTGGTCGCCGTCATCCACAGTGTAGATCATATCATCCGGCCCGATCGCGATTCCATGGGTCCGCGGGGTGAAGATGTCCTCTCCCCAGGAGCGGAGAAAATTACCCTCCCGATCATAGACGATGATACGCGCATCCTGGCGAGTCATCAGATAGACATTGTCTTTGGAATCGACCGCGACGCCGTCCACATCCTTGTGGACATAACCCGCAGGAAGCTTCTCCCAGCCCTCGATCACCTTGAACGTTGGAACGATTTTGGTCTCCATATACTTTCGTCTTTTCCTTTCTATAGCAAAATTGGTTCGGAACTTCTGATCAAATTCTTCGTGATCCGCCATCATACCTTTCGGCGATCGCCTTGGCAGCTCCCCTGACTTCGATGGACAAATCGTTGAGCCTTTTCAATGTCAAGCGCTCCGCATGACCCGCCACGGCCACAGCCGCGATTGTCATTCCATTCGCATCGACAACCGGCGCGCCCACGGAAGCTGCACCCATCGTTCGCTCATTACGGGATATCACATAGCCTTGACGACGGATTTGGTCTATATCACCGAGCAGCACTTTGCGGGTAACCAGTTCCCCGGTTGCAAGATGAAAATCCCCCGCCATTTCAACCAACTGGTGCAGTTCATTTTCGGGTAACGCGGCTGCCAAAACTTTACCCAGACCGATATGCAGAGGAAGTCGTTGCCCTGTGGGAAGGATGTACCGAAGGGGGTGGCGGCCATCAACCCGTTGCACAAGAACACGATGGAAACCCAACCGTACAAACAAGGACACAGTCTCTTCCGATGATTGGGCAAGCTCCTGCAGGACCGGCAATGTCACCCGCGTCAACTCACTCCCCAGCAGAAAAGCGTGAGCAAGAGGAAGAACGGCAATCCCAAGATGGTATCGGCCCTGCCGCTTTTCGGAAAAGCTGTAATTTCCCAAAACGGACAGGAGTCGTTGGACGGTTGGTTTGGGGAGCTGGGTGGCTTGGCTCAATTCGGTCAACCCCATCGGTCGGCCAGTCTCCTCCATCACAAGGAGCAGGTGAAGGGCGCGCTCCAGTGACCGATTCGCACTTTTTTCCCGTACTGCGATTGAATTGTCATTCATGGCGATATCTCAGCTTATGGTACTATATTTCATTGTATGTAAAATAGCATGCGTAAAAACCGATTGTCAAGAGGTATTTTATCAGGCGTGGATCACTCTGATGATGCATCAGATCTTGATGCTTGGGGAAAAAGATGGATGGCGAGCCAGACCGTTTCCCGTTCGGGATCCGTCTTCTCCACCCGGTGGCGGACATGCCGGGGAATGAGGAGATGATCCCCGGGCTTGAGATCGATCGGTTTGCCCTCTTCAAAGCGAAGTGTGGCGCTTCCCGAGACAAGAAGCACCCATTCGTCCGCCTCCTGGTCGTACCAAAAACCCGGTGGCGATGCATGCCCTCGGGAGACAATCCGCTCCATCCGGAAGGCCCCGGTCCGCAGAATCTCCTCGACAGCCTCTCCGGGCAACTCCGGGGAAATTGCTTCAAACAGGTTGTGAACCGAAATCATCGCGCTACCCTCCTCAACCGACCAGGGTCTGCTCCCGGAGGCGCTTCTCCGGGAAGAACCAGACCAAGCCTATACTGAGCAGGGGGATGAAGGCCAGGCAGGAGAGGACCATCCGGATCGAAAAAAGATCGGCCATGCTGCCGACGAGGGGCGCCATCATTCCCCCCAATCCCTGCCCAAGCCCCATCATGAGGCTGGAGACCATCGACTTCCCCTGCGGCGCCAGCTTCTGCGCCATAACAAGCCCAAGGGGTAAGGTCGCGAAAATCAGAAACCCCGAGAGTGCGGAGCCCAGATAGATCCATTTCCCCGGCAGGAAGAGCATCAGGAAAAGGGCCGGGGTAGCCAGGATAAAGGTGACATAAAAAATCGGTTTGTAACCGATCCGGTCGGAGAGGTGGCCGGAGAGGAGGCCGCTCACGGTCCCAGCCACCGTGAAGAGGGAGATCACCAGACCGATAGAGATGAGGGAGTGTCCCTCCCTGGCGTAGAGAATGGGGGCAAAGGTCATGAAAGCCTGGGCCACAAAGGTCCGCAGAACCATGACCACCCAGATCAACAGAACCGGTTTCCACACCTCTCCGAACGCCGCCCGAACCGCGCCGAAAAATCCCTGTCCCCGAAGCCCCTCCCCGAGCGGCCGGGGTGTGATCGTGAAGAGCAGGGCAATCACGACAAGCCCCGGTATCGCAGTCCAGGGGGTGACCTCCAGACCCCACCGGCTGACAAGCCAGGCGATGCAGAGCGGTCCGACGCCGAAGGCAAGGGTTCCTCCCATGTTGAAAATCGACATGGAGAAGCCAAAGTGGCGGCCGGCGTACGTGGCGATCATGCCCGCCATGGAGGGGTGGAACATCGAGGCCCCGATCGATCCGATCGCGACAAAGAGCAGAAGATCCCAGAAGGAGTGCGCCCAGCCGACCATGGAGATGAAGATGATGGAAAGAAGCGGCCCCCCGATGATGAAGACCCGCGACGGATAGCGGTCAGAAAAATAACCCACGCCCGGCTGGACGATAAAGGCGAGCATCCGCATCATCCCGGTGATCAGGCCGACCTGGGCAAGCGACAGCGCAAATTTATCCACGAAAACCGGAAGAAGCGGGCCGACGAAAGAGACGTAGAAATCGCCCGTGAAATGAATCAGGGTGAGGGCGAAGATCACTTTGACATCGGTCTGGTTTCGCTCGGTCATTTCAAAATCGTTAGAGGTCTAGCGGAATTCCCAGTTCCTTGCCGATGGCCCGCAACTCTTCCACTACTTTTGCCTGCAGCGGGAAACCGTTCGCGGTCCTCTCCTGCATCCGCAGATACTCAGGTTCGCCCGGCAGATAGATCACGTCGGCGCCCCTGGCCTTCGCAGATGATTTGATCTCATCAATGTAGGCGTCCATTCGGGCCTTGAAGGCCTCTGTATCGGTGAAGGCGGCAAGATTGATAGCGATGAAGCTGTGGGCGGCACCCGCCGGATCGACATTCTGGTCGAGACCCTTGACCCGCGGACCGTAGTTGGAATCCGCCAGTACACCGGTCAGAAGGTCAACCATGAGGGTAATCCCGTAGCCCTTGTAGCCGCCGATGGCCAACAGGATCCCTTTCAGGGCATCCCCGGCATCCGTGGTCGGTTCACCGTATTGGTTGAGCGCCCAACCCTCGGGAATCGGCTTGCCCTCCTTCTGAAGGACACGAATTTTTCCGGCTGCGACCAGGCTGTTGGCCATATCCAGCACCACCGGAAGCCTCTCGCCGGCAGGCACAGCGACGGACCAGGGGTTGTTGCCGAAGAGTCTCTCGATTCCGCCGGTCGGGGCCAGCCGGGGTGAGGCGTTGGTCAAGGCGATGCCGATCATGTCATGCGCCAGGGCCATCATGGGGTAGTAGGCGGCGGCGCCGAAATGGTTGCTGCGCCTGACGGCGACGAACGAAACGCCAACCTCCCGGGCCTTCCGGATGGCGAGCTGCATGGCCCGGCAACTGATCACCTGGCCAATGCCGTCGTGTCCGTCCAGAAGGGCGGTAGCCAGGGTCTCTTTCTCGGTCGTCAGGTTCACGGAGGCCGCCATGGCGCCTCCTTTCAGCCTGGCCGCGTAGAGCGGCAGGCGGAGAACGCCGTGGGTATCGACACCCCGCAGATTCGCCATCACGAGGGTCTTGGCCGTGATTTCGGCCTCCTCCCGCGGCACCCCCAGTTTCTCCAGCACCTGGATGCAGAATTTTTCAAGCGGTTCGCTCTTGACCATCATTTTGGGATTTGAAGAGATTTCCGTGACCATAGGGATGATTCCTCCGTTCCGGGTTCATTGTGACGCAAGATTGCGTATTGTAAATGGTATAGACCGTTTGCCGCGAGGCTCAGGTTATGGTGACTTCTCACTCTTGTCAAGGATTTTAACATTTTTCGGCCACCGCATATCGATACCCGGACCGTTTCCCGCCTTGACAAGGGGCCGAAGGTCTGTTTAATTTCAAGCATGATGAATGAAAAAACACGCTCCTGGCTTCCCTTCGGGCTGGGCCATATTTTCTACGGCTGGTGGATCGTCCTCGCCTGTTTCATCATCGGCCTCTATACTGGTGGCATCATCTTCTACGGATTCACTGCCTTTATCGATCCCCTCGTCCGGGAATTTGGCTGGAGCTATACCCAAGTCTCCTTTGCGCTGAGCCTCCGGGGCATCGAGATGAGCTTCCTCTCTCCGCTTGTCGGCTTTCTCGTCGATCGCTACGGCCCACGGCGGCTCGTCTTTTTGGGAGTAATCACGATCGGTCTTGGTTTTTTCATGATGAGCGCCACCCAATCGCTCTGGATGTTCTACGCAAGCTTCGTTCTGATCGCCTTCGGAGGAGGCGGCTGTACCGCGGTCGTCTTCATGCGGGTCGTCACCAACTGGTTCCAGCGGAAGGTCGGCCTGGCGCTCGGCGTCATGGCCTCCGGTTTTGGCGCCAGCGGCTTCATCGTCCCCCTTATTGTCTATCTGATCGATGCCTTCGGCTGGCGGGTGGCCATGATT
>CAIUXU010000247.1 GCA_903903205.1 uncultured Syntrophobacterales bacterium | reverse complement strand
GGGCGATGCCTCTCCTCGGATCGGTCCGCTGAAACGCATCGATTATTTGGTTAATGATCTCCGGGCCGATGCCGGGCTGGTCCGCCAGCACAACCAGAAAGGCCTCGCTTCGCGTATCTATGGCCAGCAAACCCTGTCGCAGCGAAGAGGCCATCCCTTGCGGATAATCCGGGTTGATCACAATCTTGATTTGAAATTCAGTCAAACTCTTTTGGATTGCTTCCGCTTCATGTCCAAGCACCAGAATGATCTCGTCCACCGTGGAGTGGATGAGATTTTCGAGAACATGCCGCAGCAGGGTCTTTCCCTTCCAGGCCAGCATCTGCTTGGGCCTGCCCATCCTTTTGGACTCACCTGCGGCGAGCAAGATGGCGGAGATCATGCCGATACTTGTAATTCACGCCGCACCTGGATCAGTTGAGCTACGATGCTCACCGCGATCTCCTCCGGCGTCAGCGCACCGATCTCCAGGCCGATGGGCGCAAAGACGCGCTGCATCTGTTCCTGGGCGATGCCCTTCTTCTCCAGGTTTTCATAAATGGTCCGGATTTTCTTCTTGCTGCCGATCATGCCGATGTACCGGGCCTCCGTGCTCAGCGCCCACTCCAGAACCTCCTGGTCGCCGGCATGTCCTCGCGTGACGATGACCAGATAGCTGGAGCGGTTCACCTTCAATTGAGGAAAAGTCAGGGAGAATGTCCCGGCGATCACCTGCTCCGCCTCCGGAAAGCGCTCCGTATTTGCGAACTCGGTCCGGTCATCGATCACCGCAACCTCAAATCCTGCCATCGCGCTGATCTTCGACACAAAAAGAGAGATATGGCCGCCGCCGAAGATAAAGACCGTGGGGGTGGGAATGATCGGCTCGATATAGATATCCAGAACCCCGCCGCAGATCATCCCGGCCCCGGCCGCTTCCTTTCCCGTGAGGTCATGGTGGAATGTGCGCGGCGTCTCTTCCCGCATGACCTTGATGGCGTCTTCGATGACCTGCCCCTCCAGGCAGCCTCCGCCAATGGTCCCCAGGATGGTCCCATCTTCACGAACAAGCATTTTGGCGCCCGTTTCCCGAGGGGTCGAGCCTTCGGCGCCGATGATGGTAGCCAGCGCTGCGCTCTTGCCATTGGCTTTGAGTTTTACAATTTCCTCGTAAAGATCCGCCATCGTTATTGCCTCCGTTCAACAGGAATGAGTCCCTTGCGCCCAAAGATTTAATGATTGTACTTGATCAGGATCGCTTCCAGCACGCCGCCGGCGATGGCGCGGGCCTTGTCGGAGACGGTCAGACAATTTTCCCGTAACGCACGCGGATCCACGTCCGCCACCTTCATGTTCGGTACTACCGGAAGTCCGTCGTGCAGGATTCCCCGCAAAACACCGGAAATCGACGCTTTTAGAGGGACGCCTTCTACCTCTGCGACAATTTCCCCTTCCTCGATACGGTCCCCGATTTGCTTCTTTCCCCGGAACCTTCCCCCGACCGGGGCTCGTAAAACCCTTTCCCAGGTGTAACCGCCGATATCGCCGGGGATGCCAGTATCCGCCTCGGCCTCCCCTTCTTCAATCACCCTGCCCAGGTGATGGCCGCGGTTTGTCTCGATGACAAAGTGCACATCCCTGCCGGCACGAAACCCCGGACCCAGGCCGATGACCAGAGGGGCATCGCTGAGGGCCGTGCCGGTGTTTCTCTTGGCCAGGATTGCATCCACCACCACATCAGGCGACAGGATCTTGCGGATGGCGCACCCGGGGTCGATGATGACCGGCGCCTCTCCGTTTTCCCAGGAGCGTAGAATCTCTTCCCTGCCCGACACCAATTTCCCGACCAAACCTTCGATCTCTTTTCTTCCTGCAAAGACGGCCTCGCAGAAGGAGACCCCCCGGCGCACCGCCAGCGGTTCGGGGATTTCCGTGATACAGACCCGAAAGCCCGAGCGGACCAAGCGCAGCACAACGCCCGAGGCCATTTCGCCGCCACCTTTGATCAGGATGATCCGGTCCTTCAACCGCTTCTCAGTCAAGATTCACCCACCTTTCCCGAATGGGCAAACAGGGTATCGGCAGACCGGGCACCGCAGGCAAAGGCCGCCGTGGCCCAGGTACGCAACATCTTTGGCAGAGACCGGATCGTCTGCCAGAACCCTGGGTAGAAAAATATCGAGAGCGGTAACCGGGTCATGAAGGACGCAGGCCGGCGCCCCAAGAACAACCGTTTTTCCGAGGCGGGCAAAGGCGAACATGGCTCCCGGCAGCACAGGTGTACCGTAGAAAACAACCTCTGCCCCGGATTGGCGGATTCCTGCGAGGGTCACATCGTCGGGGTCCACCGAGAGGCCGCCGGTGGTCACAATCACCTGGCAGCCGGACTTCTTCATCCTGCCGATCTCGGCCGCAATCAGGAAAGGGTCATCGGCGACGACTGCCATCCTTGTGACCTTCGACCCCAGAGCTTCTGCCTTGCCTTTGACGATATCGGCAGATTGGTCCCGGATTCTCCCTTCAAAAATCTCGCTGCCTGTAACAAGGATGCCCACCTTTTTTGTGCGGAAGGGAAGAAGATCAATGATGGGCCCCTGGCGGCGGCCGATCGTCTCCACCCTGGCGACTTTGGT
>CAIUXU010000246.1 GCA_903903205.1 uncultured Syntrophobacterales bacterium | reverse complement strand
TTTCCCAGGGCGAGGAGAAACCCGTGGGGATCGGCAGGCCAACCCGTCAGCGGCGACGGGGAGGATGCCAGACCCCACCCCGTCACTTCGGCATAGGGCGATGCCCCGCGCTCCCGGGCAAGTTCCGCGGCCTCCAGACAGACGATCCCGCACCCCTCTCCCATGACGGGTCCATTCCGGGCAAGATCGAATGGCCGGGCGCCCTCCACGCCTCCGTCTGCCGGGGAGAGCGCCCGGAAACGGTCGAGGGCCTCGTAGAAGAAAGGGGAGAGGATCTCCACGCCGCCGGCAAGAATCACGTCCGCCGTACCGCGCCGGATCTCCATGGCGGCATAAGCAATCGCCGTCTCGGCGGAGACGGCCTGATGGTTGACCGTCGTGTTCACCCCGCGAAACCCCAGTTCGATAGAGGCGTGACCGGCGGGGGCGTTCATTACCGTGTTGGGCACATGGATCGGATTGACCATGCCGGGGCCTTCCGTAAAGAGAATCCGGGCGCTCTGGACCTTGAGCTCCGTGTTCCCGAAGGCCGTCCCCATGACGATGCCGATCCGGTCCCGGTTGCCGTCGGTTACAGCGATCCCGGCATCGTCCAAAGCCATACGGGCAGAGGCCGTCGTCAAAACCGAAAGTCGGTCCATCTTTCTTAAATTCTTGAGGGAAATGAAGTCCCGCGGCTGAAAATCGCGAACCTCCGCCCCCAGGTGCGACCCGAAAGCGTCGGTCGGAAAAGCCGTGATCTCCCGGATTCCCGTCTCGCCGCGCCACAAGGCTTCCCGAAACCGATCCTTGCCCACCCCGAGCGGTGTTACCATCCCGATCCCGGTAACGACAACCCGCCTATCCACGCCGCACCCCCTCTTGCCGGAAGCGGCCGAAGATCACCGTCGTGTTGTTCCCGCCGAAGGCAAAGGAGTTGGAAAGAACGACGTCCGGCGCGACAGACCGGGCGCCTGTCGTGACGTAATCAAGGTCACACTCCGGATCGGAGGTCTCACAGTGGATCGTCGGGGGGATGAAGCCTTCCGCAATCGCGAGGACAGAGACGACCGCCTCCAGTGCACCGGCGGCGCCGAGGGTATGGCCGTGCATCGATTTCGTCGAACTGACGGGGATGCTCCAGGCGCGAGATCCGAAGACCTCCTTGATCGCCCGCGTCTCCATGAGGTCGTTGGGCGGCGTCGCCGTGCCGTGGGCGTTGATGTAATCGACCGACTCCGGTGAAAGCCCGGCGTCCGCCAGGGCCGCCCGCATCGCCCGGACCGCTCCCGAAGCGCCGACGTCCGGCATGGTCATGTGGTGTGAGTCGCAGGTCACGCCGTATCCCAGAACTTCGGCGATAATCCGCGCCCCCCTCTCCTGTGCGCTCGCAAGGGATTCGAGGATCAGAATCCCCGCCGCCTCCCCGAGGGTCAGGCCGGCGCGGTTGCCGGAAAAGGGGCGGCAATATTCGGGATCGACGGCCTTCAGCGCGTTGAAGGTGGCAAAGGTCATCCGGCAGAGGGGCTCCGTTCCGCCGGCAATCATGGCCTGGGCGGCGCCGCTCCGGATCAGATCTCTCCCGAGGCCGACAGCCGTCGCGCCGGAGGAGCAGGCGGTCATGATGGTTGCCTTGGGGCCCCAGAGATTAAATTGTGTTGTCAGATGGTTGGCGGTGGCGGCGCAGGAAACGGGCGACAGCCGGGAAAAACGGTTCGCCCTTCCCTTCTTTCGCAGATAATCCTGAAAGAAGGACTCCGCCTCCAGCAATCCCCCGGCCCCGCCGCCGATCACGACCCCCATCTCCTCCCGCAGCGCCTCCGGGACGGGATCGAGCCCCGCCTGTGCAAGCGCCTGGAAGGTCGCCGTCAAGGCCAGCAGGTCCGAGCGGGAGATCCGCTTCAGCGATACGCCGCGCGGGATCGTGTCGCGGGGACGAAAATCATTCACCTGGGCGCCGTTGTGGGTGCGGAACAGCGTCGTGTCGACAAGGGTAACCGGCCCAATACCGCATTCCCCCCGGCGAAGGGCAGTGGCAAAATCCCCGGCATTGCCCGCGATGGCGTTCACC
>CAIUXU010000245.1 GCA_903903205.1 uncultured Syntrophobacterales bacterium | reverse complement strand
CCGAGTCGGCTCTCGGGCTGGTTGGGCTGGAGCCGTCCCGCTACCTCGACCGGATGGTGGACCGCTCCTTAAGCGGCGGGGAACGCAAGCGGATCGAGCTGGCTTCAATCCTGGCGTTGCGGCCAAAGCTGGCGATACTCGACGAGCCGGACTCCGGTATTGACCTGCTTTCCACCGATGACATCATCAGGGTACTCGATCATTTAAGGAGCAGGGGGAGCGCGGTACTTCTGATTACACACAGGGATGAGATTGCCGCAGCTGCCGACCGGGCTTCGCAGATATGCGGCGGCAGGATCGTCTGCACCGGAAATGCCGGTCAGGTAACAGCCGACTTTAAAAGTAAAAAATGTATATCCTGTGACGGGGAGGTATGCAGCGATGAATGAGTTCGACGAGCTTATGACAGCATTGGGCGCCGCCGGGGGTGATGAGGCGATCCTGGCGGATCCTGAAACAGCACATCTGGTGGTGGTCGGGAAGCGGGTCGTCAGTTCACGAAGTCTGCCGGGACTGGAGGTTGCAGCCGACGAAACGGAGGGGGGCGTCCGGATGAAGATCAGACTCCATGAGGGGATACATCTGACGACGCCGGTCCACACCTGCTTTGGGGTTGTGCATCGGGAGGGAGAACAGCAGATCGAAATAGAGGTCGTTCTCGAACGGAACTCTTCCGCCCGCTTTATTGCCCACTGCCTGTTTCCCAAGGCGGAAAAGGTACGACACGTCATGGACGCCCGTATAGAAATTGGCGAAGGGGCAGCGATGGGGTATCAGGAGCGCCATTATCACGGACCCTTTGGCGGGATCGAAGTTGTCCCGAAGGCGGTCGTCAGGATCGGCAGCGGCGGCAGGTACTTGTCCGATTTTACCCTCACCGACGGTCGTGTCGGGAGTCTTGCCATCGACTATGATGTGGAGGCGGCCGAGGATGCCGTGGTCGAATTGACGGCACGGGTCTTCGGGCACGGCAATGACGAGATCCGCATTAAGGAACGGGTCGTACTTGACGGTCAGAACGCCCGGGGGATTATCAAGACCAGAATCGCCGTTGAGGACGACGCTCTGGCAGAGGTGACCGGCATTACCGAGGGTAATGCTGCCGGTGCGCGGGGACATGTCGACTGCATGGAGCTCATCCGTGACCGGGCGGTGGCAAAGGCAATCCCGATCGTCAGCGTCACTCACCCCCAGGCCAAGGTTACCCACGAGGCGGCCATCGGCAGTGTCGACAAGCATCAACTGGAGACTCTTATGGCCCACGGATTGGGTCCGGAGGAAGCTGTGGATGTGATTGTCAAAGGAATACTCGGGTAGAGGAGAGAAACATGCAATTTCTGCCGATGGGTTACATCAGTATTTTTAACACGTCTTTCATTAAATAACCGGGAGTTTTCGCACCTGTCACTGCGAAATTCTCTATAGAGATGTTGCTGCATTCTTTCATACAATGACGTTGTCGTAGAATTTTGGGCCGCTGAAACTATGTGTCACTAATGTATCGTCCTGAAAAGCCGAACTCTTTGCGAAGAGATGGCGGAAAGCAACGGATCTTCGTTTTGAAGATGGACGGGCT
>CAIUXU010000244.1 GCA_903903205.1 uncultured Syntrophobacterales bacterium | reverse complement strand
TGTGGCTGAAGTCTTACGAAAAGGGGGTACCGGAGTTCATCAAATATGAAGAGATCTGCATGCCGGATATCATGGACCGGACGGCAAAAGCGTTTGCCGACACACCGGCTATCATTTTTCAGGGGACGGTTGTTACCTTCAGTCAGTTGAAGGAGATGGTGGACCGTTTTGCCGCCTGTCTCGCGGACTTCGGGATCAAGAAGGGGGATGCCGTGGCGATCCTCTTGCCGAATGTGGTTCCCTGCGTCGTTGCCTATTACGCGATCCTGAAGATCGGCGCGATCACCGTGATGAACAACCCCCTCTACTCGGATCCGGAACTGGAGCACCAGTTCAACGACTCCGGCGCCAAGGTGCTGATAACACTGGACCTCCTTGCCAACCGGATGATCGACTTGAGGCCGAAGACCAAGATCAAGCAGATCGTCCATACCTGCATCGGCGACTACCTTCCCCCCGTCAAGCGCGTCCTGGGGCGGTGGCTGAAGAAATATCCTTTCGCGGAGGTGAAGGCGGGACAGGATGTCTTCCTCTGGAAAGATTGCCTGGATAAATACCCTGCCAATCCGCCGGCGGTGAAGATCGACTTCAATGATGTGGCGATGTACCAGTACACCGGCGGGACGACCGGCGTCTCCAAAGGGGTCATGCTGACCCATGCGAACCTGAGCAAACAGGTCCAGCAGATCGAGGTCTGGTTCCCCACATTCGGCAAAGGCGGGGGGATCATCCTCGGCGCGCTGCCCTATTTCCACGTCTTCGGCCTCTCCACCACCATGAACTACTCCATCTACATGGGCTGGGCGCAGATCCTGGTTCCCAAGCCCCAGCCGGAAGCTCTGCTGGAGGCGATCCGGAACTTCCGACCCACCTTCACGCCGCTGGTGCCGACGATGTACATCGGTATCCTGAACCATCCGGATCTGAAGAAGACCGACATGAGCTGCATCAAGGGGGCCTTCTCCGGAAGCGCGCCGTTGCCGGTGGAGGTGATCCATGAGTTCGAGAAGGCCACGGGGGCGGTGATCGTGGAGGGGTTCGGAATGACGGAAACCTCGCCCGTGACCCATATCAACCCATTTGCCGGTGGGGCAAGGAAGGTTGGGAGCGTCGGCGTCCCGCTTCCCGACACCCTTGCCCGGATCGTGGACCTGGAGGACGAGGTGACGGATGTTCCAATGGGCGAACGGGGCGAGCTGATCGTCAAGGGGCCCCAGGTGATGCGGGGCTACAAGGACAGGCCGGACGAGACGGGGAAAATGATCCGCGACGGCTGGTGCTATACCGGCGACATCGCCACGATGGACGAGGACGGCTATTTTTACATCGTCGATCGGAAGAAGGATATGATCATTTCCGGCGGATTCAATGTCTATCCGCGTGACATCGATGAGGTTTTCTACCTCCATCCCAAGGTCCAGGAAGCCTGTTCCATCGGCATTCCCCATCCGGTCCGCGGCGAGAGCGTGAAAGTTTTTGTCGTCCTCAAGGAGGGTCAGACGGCCACCCAGGAGGAGCTGATCACATACTGCAAGACGCAGCTCGCCACCTACAAGCTGCCGACGGAGATCGAGTTCCGCAAGGAACTTCCGAAGACCAATGTGGGCAAGATCCTTCGCAAAGAGCTCCGGGCTGAGGAGCTGACGAAGAGAAAAAAGAAGTAACGGAAGAAGGTTTTTAAGAAAGATTTCCAAAAGGGGGGTGACATCTGTCCCCCCTTTTTCTTTTTTTGTTGACACGCGGGCGGCATCCTCTTACACTCCGCCCACAAAAAAGAAAGCTTCAAAGGATCTTGAATCTTATGCCCCTCTATCTTGCCTTTACGCTGACGCTGCTCACCATCACGTGTGTTCAGGCCGGTCGTGTGCTGTTCTTGCTTTTCGCGCTTAAACTCGGCGCGGACCCCTTTGCCGTCGGCATACTCGCCGGAACATCTTCGGCGTTGCCGCTGTTGCTCTCCTGGCAGGTCGGCAGGCTTGCCGACCGGTTCGGTTCCCGTCCACTGCTCATAGTCGGCGCGGTCGGTGGCGCGCTGGGCATGCTGGCGCCGTATTACATGCCGGGGTTGCCCGCGCTCTATCTGGCGGCCGTAACAAACGGCCTGTTGTTCGCATGTTGCGGAGTCTCTCTGCAGAACCTGGTTGGCCTTCTAAGTTCACCGACCGATAGAGCGAAAAATTTTAGCAATTTCAGCTTAATGGCGTCAGCCGCCAACTTCCTGGGCCCGCTGATTGCCGGATTTTCGATTGACCTTTCGGGCTATGGTGTTGCCTGTGCATATCTTGTGCTGCTGGTCCTCGTCCCGATTGTGATGCTCTTGATCTGGGGAAACCTTCTGCCCGGAGGTTCGCACAACGATTCACCTGCCGGAAGCGTTCGCGACATGCTGACCGGCTCCGGGTTGTGGCGCGTAATGGTGACCAGCAGCCTGGTGGTCACCGGCGTTGTACTGTTTCAGTTCTACATACCGATTTATGGGCACAGCCTCGGATTGTCGGCTTCTGTCATCGGCGTCGTGCTTGCGATTTTTCCCGGGGCTGCCTTTGTCGTGCGGATGTTCCTGTCGCGCATGGTCAGCCTGCTTGGTGAAGAAAAACTGTTGGCCTACGCATTTTTCATTGGGGCTGCAGGTCTGATTCTCGTCCCGTTTTCTAAAGGTGCAGTGACGCTCGGCCTGATCTCGTTTTTGTTTGGAATCGGGATGGGTTGCGGCCAGCCGATCACGATCATGATGACCTTCAGCGGCTCCGAGAAAGGTCGCTCCGGTGAGGCGCTGGGTCTGCGCATTACCGCAAATCACCTGGCCCGCATGATTGTTCCGGTCGTGTTCGGGATGATCGGCTCGGCGTTCGGGATTTTTCCCGTCTTCCTGGCCAATGCAGTGATGCTTGCCTCCGGCGGCCTCCTCGCTGGATCCGGCGCCATCGGCCGCAAAAAATAATGCTATTTTATCTGATCGCGCAGCGTCTTGTCCGGGAGCAGCCGGATTGCGTCGTGGGTGCAGGCTTCCATGCAGGCGCTGCAGAGCATGCACTCCGCTGACGACAGCGCCGGAGGACGGCCCGGCTTGAGCGCGCCGGAGGGGCATGCATCCGAACATGCCGTACATCCGGGGGGGCAATTTTCTGCCGTGATCACGGGCCGGTAGCATACCCGGTCGGCGTAAAACGCGCGGCTTGTCTTGCCCCCGCCGACGCCGGAGAGGTAGCAGTAGGTCGATTCCGGCGTGGCGACGGGCCGATTGAACCCTGCGATCGGCGAGCCGTCGCCCTCGATCTCGATGTCATCGGGATCGGTTCGCCCGAGGCCGAGCTCCCGCGCGATGCGCAGGTAGGGCACCTCATCGATCCGAAACCCGACCATGCGGGCAAGGACGGCGTCGAGTGCAACGGCATCGGTCGCGGCCAGCACCCGGTTGACTTGGCGAACCTCCGGTGAACACGGCCCATACCCCTCCATCGCGAGAATCCCGTCCATGATCACCAAGTCCGGCGGACGCAGCCGAAACATCTCGATCAGGATCTCGGCAAAAAGTTCCGGCTTCTCCGAATGGTAGTGATACCAGGATTTTTGCGCGCCGGGCAGCAACCCAAAGTTGTTTTTCACCGCACCGCTGAGCATCGTCAGGCCGTGCGTCTTCATTTTGGGCAGTGAGATGTAAACTTCGGCATCGAGAACATCCTTGAGGACGGCGACCTTGCGTTTGAAGGGCTTTTCCAGAGTCAACGTTTCAAGATTCAGCGAAAGGTTGCGATAGTAAGGGCCGGCCGCGGCGGCGAGGCCTGTGCTATCAAAAATATGTTGCGAGTTTCCGTAGGACTCGGTCCCCACCGAATCGCCGACGATGATTTGATTTGGCGCCATCGCCTCTAACTGATCGATGACCGCCTTCAGAAGTGCGGGATGCGTGACGATCGCCTCGCAATCCGGGTTGCAGGCCCGCAGGGCGTTGACCTTGACGATCACGTTTTTCCCCTTGATTGCCAGTGGAAAAGCGGAAAAAGCGCGCGATACTGCCCTGGCGCATGTCTCATAACTGCTATCAATCACAAGTACTTTGCTTCGGCTACCCATTTACCAATCTCCTCCAAAACAATCGGGAACTGCTCCTCTTTTTTCGGTTCTTATGTAGTACGCATGCATGAGATTGTCAACCGGGGAAAACACTTGACGGTCTGCCTGCTGACGTCGTATGAACAAAAGTCGTGGTCGCAGGGTGGAAAGAGCTCCTGCGTCGTTTTTTCGGTTCATTCTCGGAGGATATTTTATGCAGAAACGCACACTCGGCGCCAACGGGCCTCAGGTATCAGCACAGGGCCTGGGTTGTATGGGCATGTCCATCAGTTACGGAGAACCCGACGACGTGGAATCGATCGCAACCATTCACCGTGCGCTGGAGCTTGGTGTCGATCTCATTGTGACCTCTGACGCGTACGGTAACGGGGTGAATGAGGAATTGGTTGGGCGCGCATTGAAGGGAAGGCGGAGCAGCGCGTTGATCGCAACCAAATTTGGCAATCTTTCGCTCGCCGGTATCACGGTACCCGGCTTGAGTGGTGGGCATCCCGATTACGTGCCGCAAGCCTGCAACGCATCTCTCAGGCGTCTCGGCGTCGATGTGATCGATGTTTACGGCCTGCACCGCGTCGATCCGGCGGTGCCGATTGAAGAGACCGTTGGCGCCATGAAGCGCCTTGTCGAAGCGGGGAAGGTGCGTTATCTTGCCCTGTCGGAAGCGGGTTCGCAGACCATACGGCGCGCACAGAAGGTGCACCCGATCATTGCCGTCGAGACCGAATATTCCCTCTGGAGCCGTGATGTCGAGCAAGAGGTGCTGCCGACGTGCCGGGAGCTTGGCATCGGGTATCTGGCGTATGCTCCGCTCGGCCGCGGTTTTCTGACCGCGACGATCAAGAGCGTCGATGTGTTGTTACCGAAAGATCGCCGACGCGACCAGCCGCGTTTCAATCCGGACAATCTCAGGCACAACGCAATGCTGCTTGCGCCGCTCGAGAAGATTGCGGCGGAGAGGAAGTGCACGCCTGCGCAGATTGCGCTTGCATGGTTGCAGGCGCAGGGGAACGACATCGTGCCGATCCCCGGAACCAAACACCGCAGTTACCTCGAACAAAACGTCGCCGCGCTTGACATTCAGCTCTCGAGCGAAGAGCTCGCAACCCTTGCCGGGGCTTTTCCCGTCGGCGTTGCCGCGGGAACGCGTTATCCTGAGAAGCAGATGAAAGCGGTCGGCATATAACTTTCGAGGTGTTCTCTCTGCGCCCATTATTTAATAAAAACATTTGACGACCGGTCCGCTGACGTCGTATGAGTAAAATGTTGTAGGGTGCGTCTTGACGTGCCGATGCGGCTGGGGGAGGGGAGAACGGAATGAAGACAGAGCATCCTGTGCGGGTCGGACTGGTCGGAATCGGGAGCTGGTCGGGGGTGATAGCCGATGCGCTGGAACGGAGCGAAAAGATTAAGTTGGTCACCTGTTTCTCCAGAACGGTGGAGAAGCGAATGGAATACAGCCGGCGCTATGGCTGCGATCAGGAAAAAAGCTACGAGGAACTGCTGAAAAGGGAGGATATCGACGGCGTCCTGCTGATTACCCCGAACGCGGTTCACGCGGAACAGACCGAACTGGCCGCACGCTATCGGAAGCATGTGTTTGTGGAAAAACCGATTGCCAACACGTTGGCAGATGGAAAGAGGATGATCGAGGCCTGCCGGGAGGCCGGTGTGGTGCTGATCGTCGGCCATAACATGCGGCGCGTGGCGGGATTCCGCAAAATCAAGGAGCTGATCGACAGTGGCGCGATTGGCAAACCGGTTATGGCCGAGGCCAATTTCTCCCACAACCTGGGATTCGAATTGACCCCCGACAAATGGCGCTGGATGGCGGATGATTCCGGCTGCCCCGCCGGCTCGCTGATGACGATGGGCGTTCTTCACGCCGATACACTGATCCAATTCTTCGGACCGGTCCAGAGCGTTTTTTCCCATTTTGGC
>CAIUXU010000243.1 GCA_903903205.1 uncultured Syntrophobacterales bacterium | reverse complement strand
GGCATGATGCGGCAGAGATAGGTCTCACCGATCCGTGTTGGGGAAAGGATCTCCCGTCGGTCGAACCCGATGGGGAAAACGACCCGGTTCCGGTATCGCTGTCCCCATACGCAGGCCGCATGCATCGCCGCATCCAGGGGAAAAGGGGAACCGAGAGGCCCCGCGGCCTCTCGGAAATCCCCCCCCGAGACGGTCGCCGAGATGAAGGTTTCGGTGAGGAAAATGTCGTCCCGCACATTCCGGTAGGCGGGTCCGAAGGGGACCAGCTCAGCGTAGAGACGATCAGCGGAAACCCGGAACATCGGCCCTGCGTGAAGAATCGCATCACCGGGGTCTGACGGGAAATCTGTCTCACACCCATCCCCGCAATCTGCATCGGCCCGATCCTCCGGCACAAACCAGACGGAGAGATGCTCCATCCGGCGGGTGAATTTCATCTGCCGGCCGGAACGAAGCGTCGTCAGGCGGGAATGGCAGCGACCGTCAGCGTACCGTACATGCTCATGCACAGCCTGAATCTCTGCCGTAGAGGCATCAATCACCAGCGGATGGTGAAAAATAGCCCGTTCCTGCCGGAAGAAATATTTATCCAGGCCATCCGGTCGCCCCCCTCCCTGTAATCCCCTCCCGCCAGGGGAGGGGAAATTTTCACGCGACCGTGCGACGATCTGCAGCGCCTCTACTGCGGGCAGAACCGCGAAACCGTCGATATCGTGATCGCGCAGGTAGGACGGCACAGAAATCACGAGCGGAATCGCTATCGTTTCTAAGGATTGGGAAAAGTTTTCCATAAATGCACGGTCTTGGGATCGATGGCCACCGGAATCCCATGGGAGTTCAGCGCACAATGCTGCGTGAATCCACGGCAGACGTCGGCCCCCGTCTCCGCATGGGTAATGATGTATTCGAACCGGAGCCTCACCCGTTCGAGCTCTCCCGGACGGGTATGAATCCACATCGGATCGTCGTAATGCAGGGGGCCCTGGAAGCGGACGCCCATCTCGACAATCGGATAGACATAGCCGTCGGCCTCGACCTCGCGATAAGGATAGGCGGCGTCGCGCATCAGGGAAGCCCGGCCCAGTTCAAAATACCTGAGATAATTGGCATGATATACAACGGTGGAGCGGTCCGTATCGGCATAAAGCGTCCGGTTTCCGCAGCGATGCCAGACGAGCCCCATCGCCGTATCACGGACATAACGCCCGTCATCGCCATACGCCTCTGTCCGGAATGGTTTCGGTTTCATCGGGAACTCCCCCGGAAGATGATGCAGCAGTTCGTCCCCCCGAAACCGAAGGCGTTGGAGAGGGCCAGCTCATAACTTTGCCGACGGGCCGTGTCGGGCACGCAGTCGATATCGTCGAAACGGGGATCGGTCCTGTGGTTGATCGTCGGGAGGATGATTCCCTGCTGCATCCCTTCGATGGTTAAGGCTCCTTCGATCGCCGCCGCCGCGCCCAGGGTATGGCCGATCTGGGATTTGTTGGAGGAGAGGGGGATCTTTCCCAACTGCGCTCCGAAGACGGCCCGGAGGCAATCGATCTCGGCCAGATCGCCCTTCTGCGTGGAGGTTCCGTGGGTATTGATATACCCGATGTTCACAGGCTCGATCTCCGCGTCGGCAATCGCCTCCCGGATCGCCCGGATGATCGTTTCCCGCTTCGGGCTGGTGAAATGATGGGCGTCGGAGGTCCAGCCGACCCCGAGAACCTCGGCCCGTGCCGTCAACCCGTAACGGGCCAACATCTCCTCGGCCGCAAGCACAATGACGCCGGCCCCCTCTGAGAGAACAAAGCCGCGCCGGTCAACGCTGAACGGGCGAGAGGCTTGCGCGGGATCTGTAAAGGCGCGATCACCCGGAAGGACTTTGACGGTCGCGTTCATGTTATTAAAACCGTGAATGATCTCCGGTATAATCGGGGCATCCACCCCTCCGGCCAGAACAAAATCACAGTCCCCGTCCCGGATCATTCGCGCGCCGATGCCGATGGCATGGTTGCCGGAGGCGCAGGCCCCCTGCGGAGAAAAAACCGGTCCTGTGAAACCCAGCAGCATCCCCGCCTTCCCCGAGGGGAGGTTGGCACAGAGGTTCGGCAGCAGGTAGGGACTGATCTTAAGCGGGCCTTTTTCCTGAAAATTGACCATCGCCGTCCGGAAGGCATCGACCCCGTTGATGGCCGAGCCGATCAGGCAGGCGGTCCTCGGGGCGGTCTCTTCGTTCAGCGGCAGACCGGCATGGGAGAGCGCCTCGTGGCAGACTGCCATCGTGAGAATGACAAAGGATGCGTTCCAGTTGTACGCCTCCTTCTCATCGACGAAATCGAGCGCCCGGGGATTCCAGTCCGGGATCTCGCCGACCACGTCACAGACGGACTCGACCTTGCAGCGGGTCACCTTCCTGAAACCGGCATCGCCCCGGACGGCCCGTTCCCATGTTTCGGCGAAGGTCCTCCCCAGCGGGGTGGCCGCCCCGTAACCGATCACGAAGACTTTTCTGTTCTGTGGCGCTTTCATGCAGGGTTCATATCAGGTGACGCGGCGAAACACAAGGCACGCATTGCACCCGCCGAATCCGAACGCGTTTTTCAGCACAAACTCCTGATCCAGTGTGCGGGCCCCTTCCGTCACACAATCCAGCACAATTTCCGGGTCCGGCCGGTGGTTG
>CAIUXU010000242.1 GCA_903903205.1 uncultured Syntrophobacterales bacterium | reverse complement strand
TACCCCGAAGGCAAGCAGTTATACTTCAAATGCGTCAACGATATCCTGCCTTCTTCCCTTGTTTTCCGGCTGTCAAGAATAATTGGTGGCTGTCCCCAATTATCGCTTCAGAAGACCACATTCTCGAGATACCACTGATACGCCGCGTTGCTTGCCGCGGAAAAGCGCTCGAGTGTTTCTTTCGCCGAGAACTTGCTTCCGGTTGGCAGCACCGCAGTATCCAGGATCTCGGTAATCGCGGCCTTGTTCGCGGTGTTTTCCCGCATCCCCCACCAGAGGGCGGACGGTACCGTCCGGTTGGTCAAGAGCTGCGAGGCATTCTGGCGAAGCGTCCAGTCGTACTGAAACAGCGGAAGAGACAACGGAACCCCGTTGACCAGGGCGCCCAGCGTTTCGCCGGTCCGGGCCAGCAGATATCTGCGGCTGGTCGCGTTCATGGCCGCCAGCAGTCCCTCGCCAGCGGCGCCGTCCACCACGTCGATCTTGGCGGCAGTGGTCGCCAGCAATTTGACATCCGCTGCAGCCAGCTCCGGGATGAGATCGGTGAAGAAGGTCTGGGCCATACGCCTGAGCTGCTCCCGTTCGGCTGGGGTTAAGGTCATGGTTTTACCGTCCGCGTTGATGATGGTATAGAACGCGGGATCTTCGGTAAGCTGGTTGAAGCGTGCAATCCAGGCGTCTTTCCAGGCCGGATCGACCGTCATGAACATGTCGGTTACCGTTCGCTGGCCGTAGGAATTCTTCCGAAACCACGCATCGAGGTCGGTACGCACAAGGGGAATCACCGCCTTGCGAAGCTCCGTCTGGTCTGCATTCTTCAGCAAAGTTCCTGGGTAATACTGTTTGAGCGTCCGGCTGTAAAACCCCTTTTGGGTAAAGGCGGCAAAGAGCAGGGCCTTGTCCTGCAGCAGCGTTTCCGCTGTCTTGGACGGCGAAGGGTGCAAACTGTCGATTGATTTCCCCTGCATGATGGAGGCAACCTGCTGCAGATAGAGGGTGGCCGGCAGACCATTCACGCCCAGGTTCGATCTCAGGTTCAATGCCGCATACTCCAGCGGGGAGTTGCCATAATCGAAACGCCGGCAATCGAGCATGGTCGCATCCGTGTCCGAGTCGGTGCAGAAGGGGATGGTCTTGTCCAGCGGCTTCTCCTGGTAGAGGAATCGCATCGCGCTGATGTCGTGCGGCAGAGTAATCTGCTCCGTGTTGTACAGATTAACCACCAGAGCCGATTCAATATCGTTGTGATAGTCCATGACGCTGCTGGAGGGGATGACCTTGAGATAGGGGCCGCTTTTCAAATAGTTCTCGTAGAGCTGTTCGCGGGTGTAGCCGCCGTGATCGGCATACAGGGTGCCGGCAAAGTTGTGGCGCAGCCCCATGGTATGGCCGATCTCGTGGGTGAGTGACTCCTGGACGTACGCCTGCGAGGCCTTCAGGATCATCTCATCGGTCGCGTTCGCCGCCAAAAGAGCGGTCACATTCTTTACCATCTGCGACTGCGCCGGGAAATCGCAGGTACGGGGGCTATAGAGGCTCCGCAGCGAAACCAGACTGGACGACGACGACACGGATGGCTGCTCGGCAATCTTGAGAAAGAGCCATGCCCGTTTTCTGCTGCTCACGGCGAAGACACTGGGCAGAAAAACCTGCGCATGCAGAATCTCGCCGGTCCGGGGATCGGCCTGCATATCGGCGTATGCAGAACCGGCGGTCGTATAATCCACCCACTGGACGATGTTCCGGTCCATGTCCGGCGCAGAAGCACCGGCCGGCGCATCGGCCACCGCGAAGATCTCCTCACCCAGTGTCTTGTTCCAGTACAGCACCCCGTCCCTGATCGCCTGGCGGTATTCCGGCGGGGTGTTGGAGGAGATGTAATAGGTGATCGGTTTCCGGTTCAGGTTCCATTTCATGGCCAGAACTTTGGTCGTGCCGCCCGCTTCCAACTGGGGCATGACCTCGAAATAGCCGGCATAGTCGAACCCGGGGGATGGGGTAGGCTTGAACGACGGATCGGGCAGGTAGGGCGAGAGGAAGTAGCGGACCTCCACATTCTTCAGGGCGCTCGCCTCGCCTTCAACCTGCGCCGACTGGCGCAGTGCAAGCCGGTTCATCCGGCTGGCATCCGCTTCGGAAAGAAAGCTGCTGCGGACCTTTGCGATCGCAAATGAGGGCTGATATTCGGCGCCGAGTCTGTCGGACGCGTACATTTCCGCGGTCGTGAATACCTGGGACATCCCTTCGTTAAAATCAAAGTAGATCCATCCATCTTCTTCCGCGACGATCGGGAATTCGGCAAGAATAATGGCAAACGGGGTATCGGGCATGACGGTATGCCCTTTCTGGGATTCGAGCATGAACAGTTTGCCCGCCTGTTTCTGGAAGACCACAATCCTGCTCTTCAAGCCGCTGAATTCCTGTGCGCTGTCGAGGGTGATCATGTTTCCCTGGAACAGAAACTCCCGGTTCAGCGCCTCGGCCCTGATCGCCACGTTCATGTCGGCGTCCGTCCGGAACGATTCGGTGAGAACCGGAGACGCAGGCGAAGCCCCGCCTCCGCCGCAGCCAACCAGCAGAGAGACGGCCAACAGGGTGATGAAAAGAGTAGCCAGCCTAAACCCGGCAAGATAAACCGTGCGCTTCATACTTACTCCTGGTCAATTGAGTTGCATATTCAGAGGTATCCCGCCTCTGGGCTAAGGTTTACAGTCTTGACGCAGCTTCAGTGGGTGTAAAAAAAACTGAGCCCTTGACAGTAGGGACGGGCGGCGGCCAGGCGCTCATCAGCGAATACCAAAGGATCGTTCAGTGGCTTTTTGGGTATCACCATAAAGAGTTGCGTGTCCGTCTGCTCCACAACCTTGATATCAACCCCTGGCGGCACACTGATGCCCTCTGCCTCCAGCACTGCGCGAGAATCGGTCAGGAGCCGCTCCTTGAAAGCTTCATCGCTCCATGCCTTGGCAATCAGCTTCGCATACTTCTTGCCCTGCTCTTCTCTTACGTTGTCTTCCATTCTGCTTCCTCCTGTTTGATTTTCGCGCTGTTTGAGTGTCATGTAAGGGCGCTATCAAACAGGGGAAAAAATGTCAAGGGGTTTTTATGGCAGGATCCTGATATCCCTTGACAAGCCAAAAAGGCGCCACTATACTTCGCGCCAAATCGAAGTCGCAACTTTCAACCCGCCACGGGTAACC
>CAIUXU010000241.1 GCA_903903205.1 uncultured Syntrophobacterales bacterium | reverse complement strand
CCACGGCTTCCCTGCCGTTGACGGCGATGTCCGTCGCCGCAACCCCAAACTTTCGCAGCAGCTCCACAAGAATCTCCCGATTGATCTCGCGATCCTCCACCACCAGCGCCCGGACACCGGTAAAGCGCATCTGGCTGAAATGATTGGCCGCAGATTGCAAATCTTTCCCCGGCAGTTCTGCGGCTATCGGCGAGATCGGCAAGGAAACCCGGATCGTAAAGAGGCTTCCTTTGCCGGAAACGCTTTCCACCTGCAGCGTCCCTCCCATGAGTTCGACCAGATTCCGGCTGATCACCAGCCCCAGGCCTGATCCCCCGAAAATACGGGTCATGGAAGCGTCGGCCTGGCTGAATGACTTGAAAAGGCGCGACAGCTCCTCCTCGGTTATGCCGATACCCGTATCCTCCACGCCAATCTCCAGCTCAACATCCATCGCCATCCGCCGCTGGACCTTGGCCTCAAGGCGGATGAAACCAGCCTTCGTGAACTTGACGGCGTTGCCCACCAGATTGCTGATCACCTGGGTCAGGCGCTGGGGGTCGCCCAGCAGCGTGGCAGGAAGCTCCGGATCAATAATGGAATAGAGCTCGATCTTCTTCCCCTCCGCCTGCGATTCAAAGCTGTTCACCACGTTGCCGATTACCGCTTGTACGGAGAAAGGAATGCTTTCAACTGCGATCTTTCCGGCCTCGATCTTTGAAATATCGAGGATATCGTTGATGACGGCCAAAAGCGATACGCCGCTTATTCGGATTTTTTCCGCATAGTTGCGCTGCTGGCTTGTGAGCGGTGTGTCCAACAGCAGCCCTGTCATGCCGAGAACCCCGCTCATGGGCGTCCGAATCTCATGGCGCATGGTGGCCAGAAACGTGCCCTTAGCTCGGTTGGCCGCGTCGGCGGCCTGCACGGCAAGTTTGTCCCTGGTAATCTCCAAGTTTGTGCCTGTCATCCGCAAAGCCCTGCCTTCCCGATCGCGCTGGATCCGGGAATTGGCCCTGATCCAGTGGATGGATCCATCCGGCCAGACAACGCGGAACTCAGATTTCCCCTCACCTTCTCCCAGTATCGCCCGCTGCAGGTTTTTGCGTGCCTCCTCCAGATCATCCGGGTGAAGCCCCGCCGCCCACGCCTCATACGCCCCGCTGAATTTGTCTGGCGCGACGCCGTAGAGGCTATACATGGGCGCATCCCAGGTTAACCGATTGGTGACGATGTCCCATTCCCAAATGCCAACTTCTGCCACACTTACCGCCAACTGCAACTGCGTCGATACCTCTTGCAATTGTGCTGTTCGTTCCGCCAAGGCCTTTTCGGCCTGCTTGCGGTCGGTGATGTCGCGGATAATCCCCGCGGAACCCCAGACACCATTCAAAAAGAGCGCTGAAAGGGAGAGTTCGACAGGGATTCCATGGCCCTTCTTGTGACAGGCTTCCAGTTCGAGGGTGGTGCCGATGGCATCGCCGTGCCCTGTAAGCTGGAATCTGGCAAATGCCGCATTGTGCGCCGCACGGTAACGCTGCGGCATAATGAGCTGATGCAGGTTTTGCCCCATCGCTTCAGCGTGTGTGTATCCGAAAAGGCGTCCAGCGGCAGGATTCCAGTAGGTGATGAGGCCGCCCTGATCCATCATGATGATGGTGTCCTGGGCAAAGTCGGTAATGGCTCGCAGGCGCATTTCACTCTGCCGCAGGGCTTCCTGCAAGCGACGGCTTTGAGCCTCCAGGTTATATTTTTCTGTCGCCGCGAAAAGGGCAAGGCTCAACAGGGCATCATCCCACGGTTTTGTGAGAAGGCGGTAAAGCGTGCCCTCGTTCACCGCCCGCATTGCCACTTCCAGCGAGGCATGACCGGTGAGCAGAATACACAGGGTGTGGGGTGAACGACGCTTTACCTCAGCCAGCAGTTCCATCCCCCGCATCCCTTCCATCTTTTCATCGGAAACAATGACCTTAATTTTCGTGGTCTCCATGATTTCAAGGGCCTGGCTGCCGTTTCCGGCAGTCAACACCTGATATGGAGAATCTCTCAGGGTACGGGTTAGCGCAGTAAGAACAAGTGGTTCGTCATCCACAAGCAGGATGGTATCCGCGTCCTCTACGGGCGACACAACGGTTTCTTGTCGCTGTTGTTTTGCCCGTTCCTCCATCATCTGTTCCAGCAGGAAACGGGTCTCTTTCAGCTTTTGTTCCGCTGAGATGTCGCTGATCACGACGCGGATCACGGGCTTGTCTACCTGCTCTGTCTGCCCTGAGCCCTGCCGAAGGGAGCCGGCCGAATGGTCCTGCGCGACAGTGGCCTCCAGATGCGCCCAGAATGCCGGACCGTCCTTCTTTACCATCCGCAGCTCGCATACCTGCGGCTTGCAGGTTTCAAGTAGTTGCTTGCTAAACAGGTAGCAAATGTCCTGGTCCTCTGTGTGGATGAACTGGGAGAATACGGGATGGGCAAGGCCAGGAACGCCCCGGGCCACCCCCAGCATCGTCGCGGCGGTGAGATTGCTCTCGAGGATCAGCCCCTTTTGACTGACGGTGATATAGCCCACCGGCGCCAGCTCGTAGAGATCGAAATATCTGGCCCGGGCGACGTCCAGCTCCTCCTGCCTCTGCTGCAGCGCTGTGTTCTGCATTTCCAACTCGATCTGATGGACCCGCAGTTCATGGAGTGTCTGGATCATGGAGACACCTTGCGGGGGAATCATGGGGACACCTTGCGGCAAGGTGTCCCCATGATTCCCGTTCGCTATCGCCAACAGATTTTCCGGCGACCGGACCTCTCTCTCGCAGGCGATCTTTTCCGCCTCTCGGCGCAAATCCGCCGCCTGGTTTGGATGGGTCTCTTTCTTGGCCATGATCTTGCCCCTCTCACACATGTAAACACATTATATTGCTATCAATTTTTCCTAAAAACCCCGCAAACTCACTGCGGCCCGGAGCGTCGGTAAACCACTTCTCAAATCGCATGGTTAACTTTGATAAGTGTCTAATCTTTTTTTTCAGACCCCCTGTTTACTACCCCTTGTTCAGCAAGTTCAGGGCCTCCGCGAGGCGGTAGTTCCGGACCAGGCGGCTCAGTTCCGCAAGAAGGGTCGCCTGCTCTTCGGGCCAGCTCTTTTCCAGCAAAACCGCCAGAATTTCCTTGCAAGGCAGAGGTGTTTTACTCGCCAGCGCCGGCCTCAACTGCTCCAGCAACGTCCGCAGTTCGGCCATATCTCCCGGCGGCCCTTCCTTCCTGGCGGGGGGATTGACGGGGACAGATTCATGACCGCTCCCCGCAAATTTCAAATCTGGCCCCACAAAGCCCAGCGCAATCGGAAAGGTCACAAGAACCGTAAAGAGACTTCCATTGCCAAAAACGCTCTCCACCTGGAGCGTCCCTCCCATGAGTTCAACAAGATTCCGGCTGATAACGAGCCCCAGGCCGGTTCCCCCGAAGCGCCTTCCCTTGGTCGTATCTCCCTGGGTGAATCCTGTGAAGATGCGCGAAAGCTCCTCCTCCGTCATGCCGATGCCTGTGTCCTGCACGGCAATTGCCAGATCCACCTCCGCCTCGGTCCGCCGCAAAATATTTACTGAAACCCGGATCTCTCCCGCCTTCGTGAACTTGACGGCGTTCCCCACCAAGTTGCTAATCACCTGGGTCAGGCGATGGACGTCGCCCAGCACGGCAGGAAGCTCCGGGTGGATTATGGTGTGAAGCCCGATCTTCTCTTCCGCCGCCGCAGGTCCGAAGAGATTCAGCACGTTGGCGATCACCCATTCCACAAGAAAGGGCGAGCTTTCGAGCGTCACATTTCCCGCCGAGATCTTTGAAAAATCGAGGATATTACCGACAACCCCCAGCAGCGCCTTGCCACTCTTCCTGATTTTCTCCGCATAGTCGCGCTGCT
>CAIUXU010000240.1 GCA_903903205.1 uncultured Syntrophobacterales bacterium | reverse complement strand
AATATGGAATTCAGGTCTTACAGCTTGCGCACATTTTCAGCAGCCGGACCTTTGGCGCCACTGACAACATCAAAACTGACCCGATCACCCTCCGCCAGCGATTTGAAACCTTCGCCCTGGATTGCGGAATGATGCACGAACACATCCTTGCCACCGTCCTGCTCAATAAAACCAAACCCCTTTGCATCGTTAAACCACTTCACTTTTCCTTCCGACATCTTAAATCCTCCTTTGTATTGGGTTTCTCCGTGGGACCAATTGCAACAGAGCCAAACCATTCAGCCCGCAATCGTTTGTGCTAATAACCTTTGCACACCTACCAACCGGATCCTGCGCGTTTATCATGCACGCATTTCGTTACGTAAAAACGAATAGCGCACACCAACCGCCTTTGGCAGGCAAGTTAAATAATTTTTCCCGAAAATGCAAGACTTTTTTCTTGTTTGGGCAAAATTTTATTGTGGATGCCTCTTATGTGATCAGCAGCACGGTCATATCCATAACGTTTGTCCCCGTGGGACCGGTCATAATCAGGTCTCCGGTCTGCTGCAAAAAGTGGTAGGAGTCGTTCCGGGCAAGAAAATCGTCGATCCGGAGACCAAGCGCCTGCGCCTTTTCCCAGCTTGCGTAATCGACGAGGGCGCCGGCCGCGTCCGAATGGCCGTCGATCCCATCGGTCCCGGCGCTGAGAAAGAGAAAACGCGGGTTCGCCTGAAACTCCCGGAGGGCCGCAAGGGCCATCTCCTGGTTCCGGCCGCCCATTCCGTCCCCCTTCAGCGTAACGGTCGTCTCTCCACCGAACAAAAGCAGAACAGGCGGGGCGAACGGCTGACCCGTTGTCGCAATCTCTTCGCCGATGGCCAGAATCGCCTTCGCCACCTCTCTGGCCTCGCCCCGGAGACGGGAACTCATGATACGGGCAGGAATCCCCAATGCCTCGGCCTTTTCCTTCGCCTTCTGGAGGATTTTCAGGTTGCTCCCGATCAGGAAATGGTCGATCAGCGGATTCGGCCCTTTCGGCGTCTCTTCGATCTCCCCGTCCAGCCCTTTCTGAACAACCGAACGGACGCTTCCCGGCGCGGCATCCCAGAGACCGTACTTTTTCAGAATGGCATGGGTGTCGGCAAAACTGGAGCGGTCGAAGAACATCGGTGCGGAACCGATCGCCTCCAGATCGTCACCGATGACGTCCGAGACCACCAGGACAATCCCGCGCGCCTTCGACAGCCGACCCAGGCGACCACCCTTCACGCAGGAGAGGTGCTTCCGGACAACGTTCAGATCCTCGATGGGAACCCCGTTCGCGAGAAGCCCCTTCACCAGCTCCTGCATCTCGGCCAGCGTAATCGGCGGCGCCGGCTTCTCAATCAGCGCCGAACTCCCGCCAGACATGACGTAGATGAAGAAATCGTTAGCAGAAAGGGCAGACATTTTCTGCATCAGGATTTCCGCCGCCCGGATACTCTTCTCCGTAAGGACTGGGTGCGAGCTTTCGAAGACCACAATCCCGTCCACGGTGGCGCCATAGTTCGAAACGACAAAACCATCGGTCAAGCGGTCTCCCAAAACGGCCTTGACGGCCCGCGCCGTCTCGACCGAGGCCTTTCCACTCCCGAAGAGGTGAACCTCGCGGTAGTCGCCGAGGCGGTAACTTTCCCCTTCGATCGTGAGGACGCCACCATCATACTGCAACGTTTCCCGGACCAGATTTCCCGGAAGCACCGAATCCAGCGCATCCCGGAAAACGGCCATCATCTTTTCTCTGTTCGTCATCTCTCCTCCTGATCTGTTGCCGTTAGTATAATATCAAAAACAAAAAAAAGGAAAGGCTTCCGTTCTCTCGTTCCCTCCCCTTCCCTTGACGCCACGGGATGGAATGCATATCTTGCACTCAAATGGGGTTGCGAACGATCTTGTTGCGGCGATCTAAAAGCAACCGACGGTTCTTGAGAAGAGGAGTCAGGCATGGATTGCATAAAGATCAGATTCGTCGACACTCCGGAAGGCGTCGAGTCCGGATTTCATCGGACCATCGAGGAGATTTTACGCGTTGCCCATCCGCGGTTCTCGTTTTCACGGCAGCAGTGGCGGCCCCAGATCGACATCTATGAAACCCGCGATGAGGTCGTGATCCTGGCCGAGATTGCCGGCGTTCCGCGGGAGGAAATCAACCTGGAGATCGGCCCCCGCACGGTAAAAATCTTCGGCACGAGGGAGGGCGGACCTAGGGAAGGGAATGCCCGTTACCGTCTTGCCGAGATCCCCTGCGGCCATTTCGAGCGAACCCTTTCGCTCCCCGTGCAGATCGATGCCCAGACGGCCACGGCGGTCTGCCGGGACGGCCTCCTGGAGATCCGTCTCACCAGGCGACCCGTGGACCGCATCCAGAAGATCAACATACAAGGCAGTTGATTCTGCTTTCAATATATTGGAGGTTCCATGTCACAGAAAACGTCTGAAGAACTTAAAATTGCCAACATCCCGGAGATTCTCCCGATGCTGCCGCTCGCAGGCGCCTTTGTCTTTCCGAAGATGCTCTTCCCGCTGGAGGTTTCCGGCGATTCCGCAGTCAGCCTGATCGACGAGGCCATGGCAGGCGACCGCTTGATTGGTCTCGCCATGTTGAAGCAGACCGACGGCACGACGGAAGGCCCGCACAAAATGGAGGATTTCTACGGCGTCGGCACAAGCGTCATGATCCTCCGAATGGCCAAGACCACCGACAACAAGACCCAGCTCCTCCTTCAGGGGATCGGCCGGATCCGGATCGCTGAACTGTTGGAAGGGAAACCTTACCTCCGCGCCCGCGTGGAAAATCTGGAAGACCCGGAAATCAAGGACCTCGAGGTCGAGGCGCTGATGGCAAACCTTGTCACCCTTTTCGAACGGATCGTAACACTCTCGCCTTTCCTTCCTCAGGAGTTCGGGACGATGGCCAAATCGATCGCGGAACCGGGAGTCCTGGCCGACATTATCGCCTCCGTGATCAACTCGCCGATTGAAGAGAAGCAGAAGGTCCTCGAGATCCTCGACGTGAAGGGACGCCTTCGCGAAGTGACCCGGCTTGTCAACCACCAGGTGGAGATTCTCGAACTGGGTAGCAAAATCCAGACCCAGGTGAAGGACGGCATGGACAAGAACCAGCGGGAGTACTACCTCCGCCAGCAACTCAGCGCCATCCGGAAGGAGCTCGGAGAGACGGACGACGAAAAGGTCGAGATCGAGGAGTACCGCGCGAAGATCGAAAAGAAGAACCTCCCGGAGGAGGCGAAAAAGGAGGCGGAGCGCGAGCTCTCCCGGCTCTCCAAAATGCACCCCTCCTCGGCGGAATACACAGTCGCGGCAACCTACCTCGACTGGATGACGGCGCTGCCATGGAACGAGCGCACCGAGGACAATCTCGATATCAAAAAGGCGCGCCGCGTCCTGGATGAAGACCACTACGGACTCCAGAAGGCCAAAAAACGGATTCTCGAATACCTTGCCGTCCGCAAGCTGAAGCCGGATTCGAAGGGACCGATCCTCTGCTTCGTCGGCCCCCCGGGAACCGGCAAGACCTCTCTCGGCCACTCCATCGGTCGCGCGCTGGGAAGGAAGTTCATCCGCATTTCGCTTGGCGGCATTCACGACGAGGCGGAGATCCGCGGCCACCGGAGGACTTATGTGGGGGCGCTCCCCGGCAGGATCATTCAGGGTATCCGGCGGGCGGAGTCCATGAACCCCGTCTTTATGCTGGACGAGATTGACAAGGTCGGAAATGATTTCCGCGGCGATCCCTCGTCCGCGCTCCTCGAGGTCCTCGACCCGGAACAGAATTTTTCCTTCGCGGATCACTATATGGACGTCCCGTTCGACCTGTCGCACGTGATGTTCATCACGACGGCAAACAATCTGGAGACGATTCCGCCGGCGCTTCGCGACCGCCTGGAGGTGATCGAGCTATCCGGCTATACGATCGACGAGAAGCTCCGGATCGCCAGGCGCTACCTGATCCCGCGGCAGACGGCGGAAAATGGCCTCAAGGCCGAGCAGATCCTGATTGCAAAAAGTGCAGTCAGCAAAATCATCACCGGCTATACGCGGGAAGCAGGGGTGCGGAACCTTGAGCGTGAATTGGCCTCGGTCTGCCGGGGTGTGGCGAGCCAGATCGCGGAAGGCGCAATCGACAAAGCGTCCGTCACGGCGCGGGATCTCCACCGCATCCTCGGCCCCGTGCGGGTCACGGAGGAGGCCGACGCCCGGACCGCAAAACCCGGTGTCGTCCGGGGGCTTGCATGGACGCCTGTCGGCGGGGATATCCTGTTTGTCGAGGCAACCGCGATGAAAGGAAAGGGCGGCCTCACCCTGACGGGGCAGTTGGGCGATGTGATGAAAGAGTCGGCCACAGCAGCGCTCAGTTTCATCCGCGCGAACGCGGAAGAACTTGGAATTGCAAAGGATTTCTTCGAGGGGACGGATCTACACATCCATGTCCCCTCCGGCGGCATCCCGAAGGACGGGCCGTCGGCGGGGGTGACGATGCTGACCGCCCTGACCTCGCTGCTGACAAACCGGGCGGTGAAGAAGGAGCTCGCGATGACCGGCGAAATCACGCTGCGGGGGCTTGTCCTCCCGGTGGGCGGTGTGAAAGAGAAGGTTCTGGCGGCTCACCGCGCAGGCGTGAAGACGATCATCCTGCCGAAGTGGAACAAGAAGGACCTGGAAGAGATCCCGGCGAAGGTCAAAAGAGAGATCACCTTCCATTTCGTGGAGGAGATGCTGGAGGTTGTCCACCTTGCACTGGATAAGGCGACGGAGTCTGGGAAATAGAGGGAACACGCAAGGGAGAGAGGCAGGAGATGGCCCCAGGCCTTTCGCCCCCCATCCCTGAACTCAATGTCTTGTCAAAATTT
>CAIUXU010000239.1 GCA_903903205.1 uncultured Syntrophobacterales bacterium | reverse complement strand
TTGAAAAAGGCGGCGGGTTTCGGTGGCCGCGTAATCCTCACCACATCCAGACCCAAGCGGTATGAGATCCTGCTTGAATAGGGGACGCTGTTAACTTATTAACTTCCTTGGCTACCTTAGGATCTGGTCCATCTCCCGGTCGAATACGCCGAAATCGCTCAGATCATTGTGCCCGCCCCCCTCGATCCGGATCAGCCGGTGCGGCGATCGGATCAGCTTCTCCAACCGGAGGCTGTGATCGAAAGGAATGATATCGTCCTTTGCGCCATGAAAGAGATAGACGGGGCAGGCGACTTCCCCGATCCAGCGGTCGCTTCTCAGCGGATATCTCAGGAACATCGAGATGATCGGCCGGGGCAGGAACGGGTAATGGTGGGAGGCCAGATCGATGAGGCTTAAAAAAGGCGACTCCAGAATGAGCATCCCAGGCTTCCCCGATCGGGCGATGAAGGTCGCGATACCCGTTCCGATCGATCTTCCGTAAACAATGATCCGATCCTCCGGCCAGCTTTTTGTCAGCAGGCGATAGAGGGCCAGGCCGTCGTCCAGCAACTGCTTTTCATTCGCGATCTTCCCGCTGCTCTTGCCGAAACCGCGGTAATCCGGAATCAGGATATCGTAGCCCCTTGAAGTGAAATCCACAGCCACCTCGCCCCAGCTCCTCAGGCTTCCGGCATTGCCGTGCAGATAAAGGATGACCCCTTTGGAATTTCTTGTCTTGAAAAGGAGGGCGTTCAGGGTTGCCGCCTCCACGGGCACGGTCAACTCTTCAAAGGGCTGGGAAAAGGCGAAGCGATACTCCGGCGGCAGGCTTTCGGGATAGAAGATGAGGTTCTCCTGGCTGCAGCCGATGAAAAGTGAGCATGCACAGATCGCGCTAATTGGGACCAGAAGGTTCTTCATGTTCGTTTCCCTGTCCTGGGTCTATTTTTGTTCTGAATTGACAATACGGAAACGGGTTCGCTTTTTCCTTTGGCGATCAAGTTCCGTGAATCGAGGATGGCGATGTTGTCCTGGTCCAGGTCCCGATAGACCGCTTCGGTGATCAGCAGCTCATCCCCTTTGGCCTGGTCGCAGATTCGTTTTGTCGTGTTGACGGTATCTCCGATAATGTCATAGAGTTTTAGCCGTTTACTCCCGATCAATCCCTCCACCAGCTCCCCTTGATGAATGCCGATCCCCGCCGACAATCCATATTGGTGCAGGAACGCACCCATGATTTCATTCAAACGGATTGCGGTATCGACGGCATCTTGCGCCGTAGGGAACACCGCCATGATTTCATCGGCCGTGTGCTTCACCTTGATGACAGGCGCCCTCTCCCAGAGATCTTCCGCCGTTTCGAAGTAGGTATTCAGCAAGGTGACCACCTCATCGGGAGATTTGTTTTCGCTCCAGGAGGTAAATCCCCGTATATCCATGAATAAAACTGTCCTCGTTTTCCGGTTCAGGCTTAGGACGTCATTATCCTGTATGGCCGCCGAGAGGAGATCCCTGCCCAGGAACCATTCGGAAAAGGTCCTCAGTTGCTTTGCCGTCTGCTGCAGGATGAGCAAATAGGCATTGGCCGTCACATGGGCAAAGCCAACAATGATTCCCAACAACACAATCACGATCGTGATGAAGAGGTGGCTCTTGTCGGAGAGAAAACTCATCAGGGCGCCGGGCGCAGGATTGATGATCGATTCAAAAATAATGTACATAACCAGCAAGATACTGGTTCGTATGAGATGTTCGAGTATCGTTAGCAGATCGATCCATTTGCCGGCGGGCCGATTCTGGATCTGCTGGAGCAATCCGATAATGCCGGAGAATATCCAATAGGCGATGTGGTTGGGGCTTGCAAAGAATTTACTTCCTTCGATGAGGAATTCGAAAGCCGTATAGACCCCCGGGCCGATCAGATTTCCCAGAAAGCGATGGGATTCCCCCTGATATCGCCATCTTCCCAGACAGAACGCCTGGATGAGGCTTGCTCCCGCTATCGCGTAGAAATCGGGCGACATAAAGTATTTCGCGGGAGATTCGATGAAGATCTCCAGGATGATGTTGGCCAATGGGAAATGGAGGCTGTTGGTCAACAATTCCTGAAAAATGGCCCGGGAGCGCGTCCCTTTCAGTCTCTTTTCGAGGTCAAGCTGCATATCGTTCCTCTCCATGATCACCGCTCGGGCGCCGCAGCAAGCACGTCCTTCAGCGTTACCTCCGGATGGTGGTAGCGCTTGTAGCGGGGTGTCTTTTTGCCGAACTGGATCGCCTCCTGCGGGCACCACTGGATGCAGGCGAGGCACTGTTCGCAGTGGTGCAGCCACACGGGTCTTTCCGCCGGAAGGTCAATGTTTCCAGACGGACAGACCGCCTTGCAGGTGCCGCAGCCATTGCATTTTTCGTCAACCCGGAAGCTTCGGTCCATCGTTGGAACGTACGAAAAGGCGAGCCGGTTGAGCCCGGTAAAAAGGATGTTCTGCCACAAGGGACCCTTTTCGACTGGCCGCTTCTCCTTCACCGCAGCGGCAGCGGCGATCCTGCCGATCTTTTTCCGCGCCGCCTCAATCCGCCGGATTTGCGTCTCTTCCGGTCCGGGACCACCCCAGGGGATGTAGTTGGACGGCATCGCCAGCTCAAACCCCGCGTGAAGGGATAATCCCCTGCCCTGCATCCGTTTCTTCAGTTGAATCAGCGTGGCGGCGACCTGTCCGGCGTTTACGGCCACCGCAAAATGATAGCGGGATTCATCTTTCGCCAGCGCATCCACAAAGGTGATAACCCTGCGCGGCAGCCCCCAGATATGGACAGGAAAAATGATTCCGATTGCCCCGGCCCCGCTCAGAATCCGATCCCCGGTGGTGCGCGAAATCGGGATGAGCTCGGCGTCGCCCAGTTCTTTTGCGAGCATCCTGGCCGTCCAGAGCGAATTGCCGGTTCCCGTGTAGTAGAATAGATCGGTTTTCATGGCTAACCCCTCAAATATTCGGGAATCCGGGTGCGCCCCCGGATATATGCGTGATCCTCTTTCAGGTTCGTGCCTTGCGTGGCGCCGGTCGCCAGACTGTCGCACCGTTCGTTCTCCCGGTTTCCGGCATGGCCGTGCACCCAGACGAACCGCACCCTGTGCAGATCGCACAGTTCGAGCAGCTTTACCCACAGATCGACATTTTCGGCCGCCTCGGTTTTCGTGCGCATCCAGCCGTTGGCGCACCATTTGCGGGCCCAGCCTTTGCTGATCCCGTTGACCACGTACCGCGAATCGCTGTGCAGGATGACCTCTGCCGGGGCCGCCAGAGTTTCCAGCGTTGCAATGCAGCCCATAAGCTCCATACGATTGTTGGTTGTCCGGCGGAATCCCTGTGCGAGCTCTTTCCGATTTTTCCCCTCGATGATGACCGCACCGTATCCCCCTGGTCCAGGGTTTCCGGCGCAGCCTCCGTCGGTGTAAACGATGACACTCCCCGCTGTGACCAGCGGTGTAACCTGGGATTTTACCAGAGGCTTTGCCAGAGGCGTTACCGGCACAGCAGCGGCTTTTACACTTCCTGTATTCTTTCCTGTACTTGCCTCCGGGCTCCCCAACCAGTGCCGCGCCTCTTCCGCAGTAGCGAAACCCTTGTAAAGGGCCCCGGCATACCCCCGGACCTGCTCTTCGGCGCCACCGGGTCCGTACCAGGTGGTATAGATGCCCGGCCGACAACCCCTGATTACAGCGTAGTATTTCTTTTTACTTCCCATACCCTATACCTCAGTGAAGCGCCGACAAGTTACGCGGCGGAAAAATCCGTTACCGGGATGTATGTTGCTTAATACAATTCAGCGGATTTTTCCAGCATCCTTTCATGGATAAGAGAGCGGGTTGTTGTTCAGTCCTCACTCCTCAGCACTGGCTTTTTCTGTCCCCCCACCCATATATTGATTGACTTCAAGGGGTCATGGTGATAGGGAAAACGTCCCTTGAATGGTGGGAAGAGAGGCTGACCCATGTTGGACATCAAATACCTGAGGCAGAACATCGATTTCGTGTCCGGCAAGATGCGTGAGCGGGGCCAGGAGCTGAATCTGGAGCGTTTCATCACCCTCGATGGGGGGCGACGGGAAATTATCCAGGAAGTCGAGGGGCTGCGCGGTGAACGCAATGTCGTCTCCAAACTGATCGGCGAGAAGAAGAAAAACGGGGAGGACGCAGCCGATATCATCGAACGGATGGCGTTGGTTTCTGCCCGGATTAAGGAACTTGACGAAACGCTGAAAAAGACGGACGAGGATCTTGATGCAATTCTGCTGACGATTCCCAACCTCCCGCACGAATCGGTTGTCTGCGGAAAGGGCGCCGAGGATAACCCGGTTGTCCGCGTCTGGGGAGAGAAGCCGCAATTCTCCTTCACACCGAGGCCACACTGGGAGATCGGCGAGAGCCTGCGCATCCTCGATTTTGCACGTGGTGCAAAGATCACCGGGGCGCGTTTCACCCTCTACCGGGGATTCGGCGCAAGGCTGGAGCGCGCGCTCATAAACTTCATGCTCGATCTCCATACGGAGGAGCACGGTTACACCGAGGTTTTGCCGCCCTTTATTGTCAACCGGGAGAGCATGACCGGGACGGGCCAGCTTCCGAAGTTCGAGGAAGATCTTTTTCGGATCGACAAGGTGGACTACTTCCTGATCCCGACAGCGGAAGTGCCGGTGACGAACATTCACCGGGATGAGATCCTGGTTGAGAAAGAGCTTCCGATCCGTTATGTGGCCTATACTCCGTGTTTCCGCGCGGAGGCAGGTTCCTACGGGAAAGACACACGGGGGCTCATCCGCCAGCACCAGTTTAACAAGGTGGAACTGGTCAAGTTCGCAAAGCCGGAGAACTCCTACGAGGAGATGGAAAAACTGACGCTGAACGCCGAGGAGGTTCTCAAAAGACTCAAGATCCCGTACCGGGTTGTCTCTCTGTGCACGGTCGATCTGGGCTTCTCCTCCGCGAAGACCTACGACCTCGAGGCGTGGCTCCCCGGCCAGGATGCCTACCGGGAGATCTCCTCATGCAGCAATTTCGAGGAGTTCCAGGCACGCCGGGCTTCGATCCGGTTCCGGCGCGAGGAAAGCGGAAAAGTGGAATTTGTGCACACCCTGAACGGTTCGGGACTTGCCGTGGGAAGAACCCTCGTCGCCGTCCTGGAAAACTACCAGCAGGCGGACGGAAGCGTCGTCATTCCCGAAGCGCTTCGGCCCTACATGGGAGGGGTTGACAGAATCCCCGCCACAGGGTAAAGCTAGCACGGACTCATAAAGTATGGAGGGATGGCCGAGTGGTCTATGGCGGCGGTCTTGAAAACCGTTGACCGAAAGGTTCGCGGGTTCGAATCCTGCTCCCTCCGCCAATCAGTAGTCCAAGGTAGTCCAAAGAAGAACAAAACCCGTTAGAAATAGCGGGTTTTTTCTTGCCATTTGTCCAAAGACGTACCATACGGCTTATCAAAATCCGGCAGCTTTTGGGGCCGATTACTTTATTAAAACTGCTGGCCACAATCTTCCTTAGTTTGATGGCGGATGGTCTGACCTGGTAGATGTTGAAACACCAACTGGCGCCCACACTTACCACCATAAAAACACTGGCGACCCTGGCGGATGTCGACCAGGTCCCGGCCCCCCTGCCTATCACCCGGCATGACGAAATCGGCGAAATGATTGGCGGCTTCAATCATCTGCTGGAAACCTTGGGAAAAAGGGAGGAAGCGCTGTGGGAGAGTGAAGAACGGAACAGAACAATCCTGCAAACGGCCATGGATGGATTCGTGCTGGTGGACATACAGGGGCGCACGGAGACGGCGGTGGATCTGGCAATTGGCGTGCAGGATACGGGAATCAGCATGACGGAAAAACAATCCATTGGACTTTTCTGCAGGTTCGGTGATAACAATTTTAATGAGCATGTTGAGTAGGGAGAATTTGGGGGTGAAGCGGCGGTAAATTTTTAATGACGGCCGCTGGAGGGATTGTCTACTGTCGCTGTCCAGTTCACATAAAGGTATATGCTCTCAAAGATGGAAAATGACAGACACCGAACAAAAGTATAGAAAGATCAATAGACCGTTTTATTAATCACCGAGCCCCCCTGTGCAGACAAACGGTAAAAAGAGAACATTTACATTCCCGAATAGCGGCTGAAAATCAAGTTTATAGGGTAGGTATCATGAGCAAAAGGGCTATCCTGGGCGGCATCCTTTTCCCCATTCTTGTGCTGTTCCTCTGTTCCTGCCAAAAGGCGGAGAAGGGGCTGCCGAATGTTGCCGAAAACCGGAAGCTGGCGGAACATTCAAATGAATTTGAAAAGGGAATCCATAAGGTCGCCGATGGTGTTTACTCCGCAGTCGGCTACGGGATCGCCAATATTATCATGCTGGTCGGTAAGGACGGCGTCATCATCGTCGATACGATGACGACCGTTGAGGAGGGAAACGAAGTATGGAGCGATCTACGGAAATTGACCCCTCTGCCCTTGAAAGCGATCATCTACACCCATTTCCATCCCGACCATATTTTCGGCGCCTCAGCCTTTGTCGGGAAAAGCGCGCCGGACATCTACGCCCATGAAAGCCTCGACGACAACGTATCCCGCGCCATCGGCGAAACGGCGGCGATCAACGGCTCCAGGAGCATGCGGATGTACGGAAGTTTCCTGGACAAGAAGTCTATGATCAATGTCGGGATCGGACCGTTCCTGGGATTTGGCCCGGATTCCACCCTCGGCTACATGAAGCCCACAAAGACATTCGGCGACCGCATGAGGGCCAATGTGGCGGGCATCGACTTCGAGCTGATCCACGCCCCGGGAGAAACGGACGACCAGCTCTATGTGTGGCTCCCGGACCGAAAGATTCTCCTCTGCGGCGACAACCTCTACAAGTCCTTTCCGAACCTCTATACGATCCGGGGAACCTGGTTCCGTAGCCTGAAAAACT
Organism: uncultured Syntrophobacterales bacterium; assembly: GCA_903903205.1. Classification (GTDB taxonomy): domain Bacteria; phylum Desulfobacterota; class Syntrophia; order Syntrophales; family UBA5619; genus UBA5619. The sequence continues at coordinate 49 of CAIUXU010000239.1, read as the reverse complement.
GGTACCGTTCGGTGGACATCATCCGCGCTTTGCGGCCCGAATATCTCGT
>CAIUXU010000238.1 GCA_903903205.1 uncultured Syntrophobacterales bacterium | reverse complement strand
ATACGCGAAGCCAACTTCGGGCCGACCTGAAGCAGCTTATCACAGGTCTCGGATTTACGGACTACCTGGCCGCCGAAGGTGTGCAAAAATTCACCGGTGGCGGTTACGAGGTGGAGTTCATCGGACAGCGTTCCGGCGGCCGCAATCCAGGTTTTCTATCCGTGCCCGAATGGAACGTCACCGCCATCCCACTTCCTTTCATCAACATCCTGATGGATTTTTCCGATGTTGCCGAACTTGATTGCTTTACCATCCGGTTCCCTATTCCCGAGGCCTACTTTCTCCATAAGCTCATCATCGCCTGGAAGCGGCCGCCCGGTGCAAAGCGGGCTAAGGATCTTGAACAATGCACCACCATCATGCAGGTCATTAATGACGAACGACTGCGGCAGGTAGCACAGGCGCAGCGGTTCGGCAAGGATACCCGACGCCACATCGCAGCATCCTGTGAGTTTATCGGATTTCCACTACACCGGATAGGATTATCCTAATTAGTAGAGGAAAAGCAGTGCATTAAGAAAATCGTTCCATGAATATCAGAACTGCTTGGAGAACATCGGCTTATGGCCTTTGATCCAAAGATTCCCGATAACGATCTCCCGCCGCTTCCGCCCGAGGTGGACAACCGCTTTGCGATTCTCATCCCCATTTACGACCACGCCGCCGGGATCGGGCCGGTGATGGAGCGGGCCCGGGGATTGGGGCTGCCCATCTGGATCGTTGACGACGGTTCGACGGACGGCACTGCGGAACTGCTGGCAACGATTGAGGGAGGAATTGTTTGCAAGATATCCAATTATCGATTTTCGCCTCTATGGATCGAAGACACGCGGCGAGGGAAGACCGGACTCTGATCTTGATGTTATGATAGAGCTTCCGAGTTATGACCGGGCGATAGTTGAGGAGATTGACGACATCGTCTATCGGATCAATCTGGAGCATGATGTTTTCATTTCCGCTCTGGTTTTCGGAAAGGATGAACTGGAGGAGGGGCCGATGTCCGAATCCCCGATTTATAAAATTATCCAGCGAGAAGGGATTCCGCTATGAGCATAGATGAGAAGAGGGTATTGATTTTTGATGATTTTCAAATTGACATATTCTCTTGTCTCTTCTATTGTGGGGCTGGAATGGAGTTGTTCCCACGAGATAGCTTCGGTTTTACGGATGTGGAACGATTAAAAAGAGGGCGGATGAAACATGTCACTGACAGCCCGAAAACTTGATTATCCCTATATCACTTCGAATGCCGGCATCGCGGGGGGACGGCCGATCATAGCGGGAACGAGGATTACCGTAAACTGCATCGCCGGGTATTACCAGCTCGGCATGAGCATTGATGAGATTCTCGACAGCCTTCATCATCTGACCCCGTCCCAGGTTCATTCGGCGCTGGCCTATTACTTTGACCATCAGGACGAGATCAATTCGGACTTGGAAGAGATGGGCAATGTTGAATACTGGAAGGGCCAAGTTCAATCTTCTCCCACACGGCAATAGCGGCGATCGATGAAACTGAAATTGTTTCTGGACGAGAATATCCACTCGGGTTTGTCCCACGCGCTGAGACAAAGAGGGTTCGATGTCGTTCACGCCCAAGATCTGAAACGAAAGGGAAATCCGACAGTGAATGGGATAATTGGGGACAGCCACTCATTTAGGAAAGCCGTATCCGAGGATTGGGATGCTTGCGCCGGAAGGAAAGGTAAGCCTATGAAATTGGTAGAGAATGAAGAGCGGGCATTGAAACGATTGCGAGAGGAATTGTTTGCGCGATATCTGATTATCGATTTTCGCCTCTGTGGATCGAAAGCAAGAGGAGAGGGAAGACCCGGACTTATGGTTCAATCATGTTGATTGAACCATAAGTTAACGTTGCGGTGCAATCTGCAAGATTGCACCAGCATAGAGCAATCCGAAAGATTGCACCAACCCAACGTGGTTGGCAGTTAAATGGAGGAATATTATGGAATCAACGGCTCAGTTGGCAAAGAAAGCCATAGAACTCAGGCCGACAGAACGGATTCGCCTGGTTGAGGCCATATTATACAGCCTCGACAAACCAGATGCAGATATTGAAAAGAGCTGGATCGCCGAGGCCGAAGCACGATATGAGGCATATAAGCGGGGAGAGATTGATGCAATCGATTGGGACGAAATCAGGAAGAGGTATGAACGGTGAAATTTCGGTTTATATCCCCCGCTAATCTTGAATTGGATGAGGCTGTAATGTACTACGACCACCAGTTGCCTGGGTTGGGCTTTCGTTTCTTCCAGGAAGTATCGGCAGCTATCGAACGTATAAGGCTTATCCCGGAGGCATGGACGAAAGTCGGCAAGCTAACAAGGCGTTGCATGCTGAAGGGTTTCCCCTACGCACTTCTTTACGTGATGGAAACAGATGGAATTCTGATCACGGCAGTGGCTCATCTCCATAGAGATCCGGTACATTACCATGACAGAATGATGTAAATCTGCTCATGCCATGAAGCGAATGATCAAGGACGGAATTCCGGGGACATAATACAATTTAACAGGTATTCCACGGCTGGAGCAATCTGCAAGATCGCTCCAGCGAAAAGGCAATTTCGCGGCTGGTTCGCGGCTGGTTCAATCATGCTGATTGAACCATAAGTTAACGTTTTACGGCTTGAAACCATGCGCCGGTTGCTAAAAATAATCATTTATGATAAAATAAACCAATAAATAGCTCTTTAAATATCATATTTGATATTAAGGTGATATATGCAATTATCAACTCCCTCAGAAATCCTGCAGGCAATTGCCCGGTTTGTCAAAACCTCCCGGCTGACCGCCAATATTACCCTGGATGAGCTTGCCAAGCGCTCCGGTGTTGGCATTGCCACGCTGGCGCGTGTTGAAAAACGGGGGGTATGCTCCACCGATACCCTGGTGCGCGTGCTTGCCGCTCTGGGATGCCTCGATCGCCTGCTTGCCGCCCTGACGCCCGATGAACCCGCAAGCATCGCCGCCCTGCGGGCGCAGCAGGTGACCAAGCCCCGGCAGCGGGCGCGGAGAAAAACATGAGCTTTCAGGAAATCCGGATACTGTTTAACAATGGTTTGGTGAAAACTCCGGTCGGTGTGCTGGCAGCAACCAATGGCCGAGTGCTGTTCGAGTACGATTCTGCCTGGGTTTCCGGCGGAGTTGAGCTATCCCCCTTTCATCTGCCGCTGGCAGAGCGAACCTACCGGTTTGAGAGCGGACGTCTGCCCAATCGGTTGCCCGGATTGTGCGCCGATTCCCTCCCCGATGGCTGGGGGATGCTGATCATGGATCGCCATTTCATGCGCCAGGGGATTGCCAGAAACGATATTTCACCGTTTGACCGGCTGGCATGGCTTGGTGATGAGGCGATGGGTGCGCTTTGCTACCAGCCATCCCTGCGCAGCACTGAAGCTTTACACGAGGCGGTTCAGATTGGCGTTACGGCCCGTGAGGCGCTCCAGCTTTTTGAGGGGCGGATCGAGGATGCCGGACGGTTGCTGGCCAGAATCGGCGGTTCGCCCGGAGGAGCTAGGCCCAAGGCTTTGATAGGTTGTGCGCCGGATGGCGTCAGCTTTGTTTCCGGCGCCGGATCGTTGCCGGAGGGGTACTCGCACTGGCTGGTAAAGTTTTCTGCGTCGCGCAAGAGCATCACCAGCGAGTACGGTCGTTATGAGGGGACGTTGGAGCATATCTGCCTGGCCATGGCCGCGGCTGCCGGGATCAGGGTTCCGGAAAACAGATTGATCGATGACGGCAACGGCGTACGGCATATAGCGGTGCGCCGCTTTGATCGTCCTTCACCATCGGCCCGTCTGCATGTGGCGACGGCAAGCGGTCTGTTGCATGCCGACCACCGTCTGCCGTCGCTTGATTATGCCGATCTGCTGAAACTCGCCTGGTCGTTGACAAACGACATGAGGCATGTGCTGGAACAGTATCGCCGGGCCGTATTCAACCTGTTTGTCGGCAACAGGGACGACCATGCAAAGAATCACGGTTATCTGCTGGATGGGAACGGCGGCTGGGGTCTATCGCCGGTATATGACGTGACCTTTGTTGGCGGCCCCGGAGGTGAGCATTGTACCGCATATCTGGGTGAAGGGGGACAGCCTGATATTTCCATCCTGCTGAAGCTGGCAGAACAGGCATCCATCAAGGCTGCAGATGCCCGGCTGATCATCGGGCAGGTGCAATCCGCCGTGGCGACATTTTCAGCATTGGCAAAGGAGCAGGGGATTCCCTCAGGTTTGCGTCGGCAGGTTGAGAAACAGCTCAATCAAATAGGAAGTTCTGTCTGCGGAAGCGCATATATTCCGGGTACATAATATCATTTAATACCATTTCCCTGCCGTTAATCCGTATTATGTCCCCCGATTACCCAAACGGTTTCCGCCGGATTCGAGGGCCGCCTTGATCATGCCGAACGGGGTGGACCGCCTCTTGCCATCGAAAGAGGAGCGGGATGTCTTCGCGGTGGTCTCAAGCGTTTCCGGCAACGACAGTGTGATCCGGAGAAAGGATTCGAGAGCAGTTAGGCTCTACGACCACTTCTCCTCCCGGTAGTGTGTCATCCGGACCTGGGGGTCGAGATCGCGCTTGCGGAGACGGATGCTCTCCGGGGTCACCTCGACGAGTTCGTCCTCGGCGATGAACTCGATGCACTGGTCGAGCGACATCGGGCGCGCAGGCCGGAGGATTACCGTCTGGTCCGAGGTGGAGCTCCGCATGTTCGTGAGTTTCTTCTCTTTTACGATGTTCACGTTCATATCGATCGAGCGGTTTCGCTCCCCGACGATCATCCCGCCGTACACCTCGGCCCCCGGCGAAATCAGCAGCTCTCCGCGGTCCGCCATTGCATGGCAGGCATAGGCGGTTACTTTCCCCGGACGGTCGGCGACGAGCGCCCCCGTCATCCGCTGCGGGATTGCACCCGCCCAGGGCTCATATCCCTCGAACAGCGTATTCATCACCCCGGACCCCTTCGTGTCCGTCAGGAAATGGGTTCGGAAACCGATCAAACCGCGCGCCGGGATGACAAACTCCAGGTTCACCCGGCCGCTCCCCTTGTTCACCAGGTTGACCAGCCGCCCCTTGCGCGTCGCGAGCTTCTCGGTGAGCACCCCGATGAACACCTCGGGGGCGTCGATGAAGAGACGTTCGACAGGCTCAAACACCTTCTCGCCCTCAAGCCGCGTGATCACGTGAGGCTTGGAGACCATGAACTCGTACCCCTCCCGGCGCATCGTCTCGATCAGAATGGCCATCTGCAGCTCGCCGCGCCCGCACACCTCGAAGGCGTCGGCCCGCTCCGTCGGCCTCACTCGAAGCGACACGTTCCGGAGGATCTCCCGGTCAAACCTGTCCCGAAGGTGGCGGGAGGTGAGGAATTTCCCTTCGCGACCGGCAAACGGGCCGCTGTTGACAAAGAAAAGCATCGACACGGTCGGCTCATCCACACGGATTCGCGGCAAAGGCTGGGGATTTTCGAGCGAAGAGATCGTATCCCCGATCTGGAGATTCTCCACGCCGGAAAAAGCAACGATATCGCCTGCCTCAACCCGGTCCACAGGAACCTTTTTCAGTCCCACAAAGGTGTAGAGGGCGGAAAACTTGACCCCCGGGGTAATCGCCTTTTCACCGCAAAGGCTGTAGCTCTGGCGCATCTCCAGGACACCGTTTATCAGGCGGCCGATGGCGATCTGGCCGACATAGGAATCGTAGTCGAGGTTTGTCACGAGGTATTGCGGCACGGCCAGATCATCCCCCTCCGGGCCCGGAATCGCCGTCAGAATTGTATCGAAGAGCGGCGTAAGATCCGCCGAGTCGTCGTCCGGCTTCCGGTGGGCGATTCCTCGCTTGGCATTTGTGTAGAGGATCGGAAATTCGATCTGCTCCTCGGTCGCATCGAGGTCGATGAAGAGGTCGTACACCTCGTTGATCACCTCCTCGATCCGGGCGTCAGGACGGTCGATCTTGTTGATGATGAGGACGACGGGAATCCCCCGGGCAAGCGCCTTCTTCAGCACGAAACGGGTCTGCGGCAACGGGCCTTCACTCGCATCGACCAGCAGCATCACCCCGTCCACCATGTTCAGGCTACGCTCGACCTCCCCGCCAAAATCGGCGTGGCCAGGGGTGTCGACGATATTGATCTTCACATCCCCGTATTTGATGGCCGTGTTCTTGGCCATGATCGTGATGCCCCGCTCTTTTTCGAGATCCATCGAATCCATCACGCGCTCTTCGATGACCTGGTGGTCGTTGAAGGTTCCGGTCTGCTTGAGCATCCCGTCCACAAGGGTCGTCTTGCCGTGGTCAACGTGAGAAATGATAGCAATATTACGGATATTCGTTTTACGCATTTTTTTTATTTTCCTGTCTTTCTATTTAAGTAATTACGCCGGATTCCCTTTCCGTTCGCGTCCGCGATCCCGCCCGGGCCGCCGCCGGGGGCGTTTCTTCTGACCTTCGGAAAGGGGCCTGCCGGCGGGCGCCGGTTCGACCGTGAGCGCTGCGGGCTCCTCCTCGGCAGCATCGGCTTCCCCCAAGGGTGACAGGGGCGCGGCCTGAAGGGTGCGCTGATAGTACTCATCCAAAAGCATGGCAATCAGTGGTGACTCCTCTTCTGCTTCTGCAAGGCTCCGGCCCAGCGGAATGAAGCGCCGCATCCGTTCCTTCTCGAGGCTGTCGCGCGACCGGAGTTCGGCCTCCAGGGAGGCGACCACCCGTTGCGCTACGATCCCCTCGACATCCTCGTCCGTCGGGACCGTTTTTTCTTTCAGATCCGTGATGTTGAAACTTCGGGCAATTGATTTGAGGGCGAACTGCTCCATGCCGGCGACAAGCGTTATGGCCGTACCGCTTGCCCCGACGCGACCTGTTCGCCCGGCACGGTGAATATAGAGCTCCGGATCCTCCGGCGGTTCGTACTGGAATACATGCGACAGATCGGGGATGTCGATCCCCCGGGCCGCGACGTCGGTTGCCACGAGAAAGCGGAGCGTCCCTTTGCGTACCCGTGCCATGACCTTCTCGCGGGCGCCCTGCGCCAGATCGGAGCTGAGTTCGTCGGCGTCGTAGCCGAACCGCTTGAGGACCACGGAGACGAAATGGACGGTAGATTTCATGTTGCAGAAAATAATCGCTGAAACGGGGTTCTCCATCTCGATGATCCGGACCAGTGACCGCTCCCGCTGCATCCCCGGAACAACGTAGTAGACGTGCTCCGTCTGGGTCACATGAACATGATCCTGGCTCAGGCTGAGGAACTCGGGTTTACGGAGAAATTCCGCGGCAAGGCGGATCACAAAGGAGGGAAACGTCGCGGAGAACATGCAGCCATTGATCGGGCGCTGGGGCAGGAACTGCTGAACCCGCTTCATGTCGGGGTAGAAACCCATCGAGAGCATCCGGTCCGCCTCGTCAAAGACGAAGATCCGCAGGTCATCGAGGATCAGGGTTCCTTTCAGAAGGTGGTCGAGGATGCGCCCCGGCGTCCCTACGACAAGCTGCGCCCCTCCGCGGAAGGCGTCCAGTTGGGGGCCGTATCCCACGCCGCCGTAGACGACGGCGGTCCGCAGCCCGAGTTCGCCACCCAGGAGCTCCGCCTCGCGCGACACCTGGGAGGCCAGCTCCCGAGTCGGGACGAGAACGAGGGCCTGACAGCCCTTCTTGGCCATATCGATCCGCTGCAGGATCGGCAGGAGAAAGGCCCCCGTCTTGCCGCTCCCCGTATGCGACTGGACCATCAGGTTCCGCCCGGCGAGAATGTAGGGCATTGCCCGCGCCTGAACCGGCAACAGTTTCGCCCATCCCGCTTTGGCGCATGCCGCACGGGGCAGTTCCGGAAGTTCAGCGAGGGTCATTTCCGGCAGCGCGTTCTCCGGTTCCACAACCCTTTCTCCATTCGTCGCCTGCGGGTGGCTCTCCGCCATAACACTATCTGATTCCATGTCGGCCCCGGGGCCGTTCTCAATACGATCTTCCTGCATTATTCCTCTCTTTCGATTCTTTCGATGGACAGGGGGCTGATCTTCCGTAAGCGGTCCAAGGGTGAGACTCCCTGACCGGGAGGGATACAACACTTTCCTGCACTATTTTGAGTGAGCTCATACGCCCAAAAAGTGGATTTGTCAAGAAAAGTAACATGTCAGGTCCTGAGTCCCGGACTTGTTGAGTGCCTGCCACGATGTTGCTTGCGGTGCTTGCGGTTGTAAAACGGGTAATGATCCTCAGGCATAATATCCCTTGACAAGCAATAACGGCCACCCCTATACAGTAAAATCGTAAAAACAAAGTCAACTGGAGGTTTTTAAACCATTGATATTACGTTCAATCTTCGGGGGTATGATTCCCCTGTTCGTCTTGGGACACTTCAGCCACCACATCATGACCGCAATCACGGTGCCGCTCATTCCCTTTATCCGCAGCTCCTTCTCCCTGGACTACGCCCAGTCGGGGCTCGTCGTCTCGGCCTTCTCGCTCTCCTACGGGATCGCACAGCTCCCGGCCGGCTGGCTCGCCGACCGGATCGAACCCCGCAAGTTGATGACCATCAGCATCTCAGGCGTGGCGCTTGTCGGGATTATGGTCGGTCTTTCCCAGAGCTATGTCATGATGATCCTCTTTCTCATCCTCATGGGGCTCCTCGCCGGCGGCTACCACCCATCCGCACCACCGCTGATCATGGCCGCAGTGAAAAAGGAGAAACTCGGCAGGGCGTTAGGGTTCCACAACATCGGCGGCAGCGCCAGCAACTCTGTGACACCACTTGTCGCCGTGGCCGCCGCCAGTGCCTTGGGATGGCACAACGCCTACATCGCCCTTGCGATCCCCATGGTTCTCTTCGGCATTCTCTTCTACATTCTCCTCGGCCGACTGACCGTCCGGGACAAAACGAATGCCGGACACGGGCAGAATATGGAGAACCAAACACCAGACCGTCCGGGACAGATGCGCTCTCTCGTGATCTTTCTGATCCTCTCTACCTTCACATCCGCATTCATCCACACCATCAACTCCTTCATCCCGTTGCTTATGGTCGATCACTTCGGCGCGAGCAAAGAGATCGCCGCTGGCGCCCTGACGCTGATGTATTCGGCGGGCCTCTGGGCAAATCCGCTCGGCGGCTACCTAGCCGATCGTATGGGTAGCATCCGGGTGATCCTCGGGGTCTGTTTTATAGCCGGCCCCACCATTTTCTTCATCCCTGTACTTCCCTACGGGTGGGGTCTGGGGGCGTTGTTCATCATCCTGGGATTCATCGTCTTCGCCCGGATGTCGGCCTCGGAGGCCTACATCGTCAGACGGGCGCCGATCGGCAAACGTTCAACCATTCTCGGTATCTACTTCTTCTCCAGCCATGAGGGAGGAGCGATCATCACCCCGGTCGTCGGCTACATGATTGACCACTTTGGTTTTTCCACCGCCTTTGGCCTGGCCGGCGGCGCCGTCTTGCTGATGACGCTGATCTGCTCATTCTGGCTCTGGAAAGAGGGCAAACAACGGGATTATTGAGACTTGAGACATGGATGAAAACATGATCACAACCCTCTCCGAAGGGGCCGCGACGATCGGCATCCACCTCGGCCCGGCGGAGTTGGACCGCTTTACAACGTACCACAGAGAGATCCTGCTCTGGAACCGGCGGATCAATCTCGTTTCGGAACGATCTGCACAGGAGATCGTCATTCGTCACTTTCTCGATTCACTGACGGCGGCGCCGTTTCTGGATCGGCCGGATGGCGACGTAATCGACCTTGGAAGCGGTGGCGGCTTCCCCGGTATCCCGCTAAGAATCGCGCTACCCGGACTGCATCTGTCGCTCGTCGAGACATCCCGAAAAAAGAGCTCCTTTCTCTCCCATGTCGTCCGGATCCTCCGCCTCGACCGGGTTCAAGTGATCCGGGGGCGTGTCGAAGAGCTGACCGCCGGGGAGGCCCTCGCCGGCCGTTTCGATACGCTCATCTCCCGGGCCGCCTTCAAACTGCCGGATCTGATCCGAACGTCCTCCTTTTTTCTCAAACCCGGGGGGCAACTTATTGCGATGAAGGGACAAGATCCGCATGAAGAGATGGAAGAAACAGAGCAAATTTTGGATGCCGCGGGGATGCTCTTCACTGCCTGTCGGACCATCCGTCTTCCGGGAGCAGATTTATCAAGAAAAATAATAATTTATAATCGTGTTTCCCGATGAAGTTTTATTGAAAAAAGCTTTTCAATCATTATATTTTGTGTTAAGGTCTGCTCCGTTTTGACAAACACCAACTCGCGGGGCTTGTTCCATTAAATGACGCGTAAAATCATAAGCATGGCCAACCAAAAAGGGGGGGTCGGAAAAACCACGACAGCTATCAACCTGTCGGCCTCGCTGGCGGCGGCGGAGAAGCGAACCCTTCTGATCGACTGTGATTCCCAGGGAAACGCAACCAGCGGTATGGGAATCGACGGTGAGGCAATCCGGGAAAAAAATTTATACCACTCCCTGATTGAGAATCGTCCACTTCGGGAAGTTATCGTCAGAACACAGATCCCCCACCTCGATCTGGTTCCCGCGAACCAGGATCTGGTCGGGATCGAGCTGGAGTTTGTCTCCCTTGAGGACCGGGAAAAAAGACTTCGCAATCTGCTCCGATCGCTTGATGTGGCCTATGAGTACGTAATTATTGACTGTCCACCGTCCCTCGGGTTTCTCACGGTCAATGCCCTGGTGGCGTCGGATTTTCTGGTCGTTCCTTTGCAGTGCGAGTACTTCGCGATGGAGGGTCTGGGGCACCTGCTCAACACGATGGGGCTGATCAAGAACCGGCTGAACCCCACCCTGACCCTGGGGGGAATCCTGCTCACCATGTACGACACACGGAATCTTCTTTCGCGCAGGGTCAGCGAGGATGTTCGCGGCAACTTCGGAGAGCTGGTCTTTAAGACGGTCATCCCACGGAACGTCCGGCTGTCGGAGAGCCCGAGCCACGGACTGCCGATCATCCTTTATGATATTCGCTCGCGCGGCGCGATCTCCTACATGGAATTGGCTAAGGAAATCATGTGCAACGGGAGGATATGATGCCGCCAAAGAATTCCCTTGGCCGGGGCCTGGGTGCGATGTTCCCCGATCTTCTGAACAATATCGGCGACCGGCCTTCTTTCGTCCAGTGCGGGATCGAGGAGTTGACCCCGAATCGGTTTCAGCCCCGGCAGGACTTTAATGATGAGTCTCAAAAAGAGCTTGTCGCCTCCGTAAAGAAGAGTGGGATCATCCAGCCGATCATCGTCCGAAAGGCGGACAGTGGTTATGAGATCATCGCCGGAGAAAGGCGCTGGAGGGCGGCACAGGCGGCCGGTCTCAAAGAAGTTCCCATTGTTATTCGCAAAGCGGATGATCGGGATCTGGCAGAACTTTCGCTGATCGAAAACATCCAGCGCGAAGCCCTGAACCCGATCGAAGAGGCGGACGCCTATCAGACCCTGTTGACACATTTTGATCTCTCGCAGGAAGAGATTGCTACCCGCGTCGGGAAGGACCGTTCCACGATCGCCAATACGCTCAGGCTACTGAAGCTTCCTGAAGCGGCAAGGCTGGCCCTTATCGGCAAAAAAATTACGGCTGGGCATGCCCGGGCGCTCCTTGCGCTGGATCTTCCGGGTGAGCAGATAAGCGCCCTGAAGCTCATCCAGAAAAAGGAGCTGAACGTTCGGGAGACAGAGCGTCTGGTCCGGAATTTGAAAACGGCGCCGGAAAAGAAAAAAACAGGGGGTAAGGATCCGTACCTAACCGACCTGGAGCGTGAGCTCACCTCGTTTTGGCTCACGTCCGTCCAGATCCGCGCAGGGAAAAGATCAGGAACCATTGAGATACGTTACGCGAATGGGGATGAGTTGAATCGCTTGGTGCGGCTACTGCTTGATAGAACATAAACATGAGGATCCAGGCGCTAAGTACTCAGCACTTGGGTTCTTTCTCCACAGGTGTGGATAAAACTGTGCATAAGGTTGTGAATATTGGATATCCTCTGGGAAAAGACTGTTAAAATAATTAAAGAAAAGGTAAGTCAGCAGAACTTTGACACCTGGATTCGCCCGATCCGCATCACGCTGATGGAGGGGTCTCAGGTTCATTTGAGCGTACCCAACCGCTTTTTTCGCGACTGGCTGGTGGAAAATTATCTTTCTCTGGTCAGAGATTCGATGAAGTCTGCGGCAGGTCTCCCGTTCCACATTGAATTGGTCATCGAACAGGACAATAACCCCAATCCGGTTGTTACAGAAACGGAACATATCACCACAACAACGAAAACGGCGCCAAAAAAATCTTCCCGTGCCCGAACCCACTCTTCGCTTAATGTAAACTACAGCTTTGACCGTTTTGTCGTGGGATCTTGCAACCAGTTTGCCCATGCCGCCTCCGCGGCGGTCGCTGAGCAACCGGCAAAAAATTACAACCCTCTGTTTATCTACGGCGGCGTGGGACTGGGAAAAACCCACCTGCTAAATGCTATCGGCTTGAAGACCTTGAAGCTTTTTCCGGATATGAATGTGGTTTATGTCTCGGCGGAGGTCTTCATGAACGAATTGATCAATTCGATTCGATTCGACAAAATGATGAAATTCAGAGAGAAGTTTAGAAATATCGACTGTCTGTTGATGGATGACATCCAGTTTATTGCCGGGAAAGAGAGAACCCAGGAAGAATTTTTTCATACCTTCAACACCCTTCATGATGCCGGGAAACAGATCGTTGTGACCAGTGATAAATTCCCGAAGGACATCCCGAATTTAGAGGGAAGATTGCGATCACGGTTTGAATGGGGGCTGATTGCCGACATCCAGCCACCAGAGATCGAGACAAAGATCGCCATTCTTGGGACGAAGGCGCAGGAAAATAATATTGAACTGCCGGAAAATGTGTCCATTTACCTTGCCTCACAAGAAGAGTCCAATATCAGGGAATTAGAGGGATATTTGGTTCGAATTGCTGCCTACTCTTCCCTGACCGGGCGTCAGATCGACCTGGATCTGGTCAAGAGCGTGCTCAAACAACTTCTCAGGAAAGAGGAAAAAAAAGAGATCACAATTGACGAGATTGTGAAAGTGGCTGGCGCCAAACTTAATATCAAGATCTCAGATATCCGATCACAGAAAAAAAACAAAAATCTTGTCTTGGCACGACAGATTTCCATGTTTCTCGCACGTGAAATGACCAGCTCATCATTCCCTGATATCGGTGAAAAGATAGGTGGCCGGGATCACTCGACAGTGATCTACGCCCACAATAAAATTAAAAAGAATTTAGAGACCAACAAGACTCTCCGAGATACCGTGGAGGAAATCCGAGAGGTTCTTCTGCACAAGGGTTGATGATTTTATACAACGACTCCGTCCACAGAAGATAAGGGAAAATAGACCGTAAAATGAACCCTAAAGCGGGTTATAAACACCATTCACAGGTACTATTACTACTACTGTTTTTTTATTAAAAAGAAGTTTTTTAACAATATAACCTGTTGGTAAAGTGGAAAGGAAGGGGCAATTATGGAATTTAACATCAAAAGAGAGCTGTTTTTATCGGGGATTCAGAAGACACTGGGAATTGTGGAAAAGAAAACCACCATGCCGATCCTGAACAATTTACTGATCCGGGTGGGGCAAAACAGGGTCACGATCATAGCGACGGATCGAGAGATCGGTTTGGTTGCGGATTATGATGCAGAGGTCATCCGGGAAGGTGAGATTACCTTATCTGCGAGAAAACTCCATGAAATGGTTCGGGAGATTCAGGGAGATACGATCCATGTCGTGAAAAATGAAAAAAATGTGGTTATTCTGACCTGCAACAAAGCCATATACCGCATTCCGGGTATTCCGGCGGATGATTATCCATCGGTGGCGGATCAGGGAGATCTTCCCTTCTATAAAGTAAAAAGGGGAATCCTGAAGGAGTTGATCCGCAAGACCGCGTTCGCGATTTCGACCGATGAGATGCGGAAGAATCTGTGCGGCGTTTTTATGGAGACGGAAAAAGTAGGTGAATCCTTTTCGATCCGAATGGTGGCGACGGACGGACATCGTCTTGCCATGATGGTGATGGATACAGGCGAAAATGATTTTCTGACGATGGAAAAGGGAGTGATTATCCCACGGAAAGGTCTTGTGGAAATCCGGCGGCTTGTCGAGGATGAATCAGGGGATGTGTTTCTGGGAATCCGGCAGGGGATGTGCATCGTAAAGACCAGCCATGCCCTGTTGAGCGTCAGCCTGGTTGATGGAGAGTACCCGGATTACCGCCGCGTAATACCTGCAGAGAAGGGAGTTCTCCTGGGT
>CAIUXU010000237.1 GCA_903903205.1 uncultured Syntrophobacterales bacterium | reverse complement strand
AGCGGCCCAGAGGACGGCGTGCTGCGGCTTGAGCACGCGGGTGGACACAACGGTTGCGATGGAATTCGCGGCGTCATGGAATCCGTTGATGAAATCGAATACCAGCGCAAGAAGAACGAGGGACATGACCACAGTCAGTTCAGCCATTTTTCAGGACGATCCCCTCCACAACGTTTGAGACATCCTCGCAGACATCGATCGCCTCTTCGATCCGCTCGTGGATCTCCTTCCACTTGATCAGCTCACGGACGTCAGGCTCGTTTTCGAAGAGACGGGCCATGGTGGTTCTTAAGATCACATCTCCGGCGTTTTCCAGGGTGTTGACCTCGACGCAGGCCTGGAGGATCTCCGGGGCGTTCTTCATGTCCCGCAGACCGTGAATGATCACTTTGAGTTTTCCGATCGACTGGTTCAGAATCCGGGCCTGGTCGGCGATCGTCGGCGACGGCTCCTTTACCCGGTAGAGGATGATGCGCGCAGCGGCAGCCTCCGTCATGTCGAGAATGCTGTCCATTTTATTGACAAGGCTGAAGATGTCTTCGCGGTCGAGCGGCGTGATGAAAGAGGTGTGCATCTTCTCGTAGGTTCGGTGGGTGATGATATCCGCCTCGTGCTCAATCTCTTTGAGGCGGGCGGTCTGCGACTCGGTGTAAGCGCCGCTTTCCACCATCTCCAGGAAGAGCTTGCCCCCGGCCTCGATCCGGTCGATCAGCTCCTCGAACAGGTCGAAGAATTTTTCTTCCCTGGGAATAAATCTCATTGCTTTGCTCCTTCCTGTCATCATGCCTTTGTCATGCAGTAGATGGCACGGCATCGGTGCGACGTGCCGTTTCCTGGCCCCGAAAGCAGGGTGACTCTTGCATGAGCAGAGGTTATGAAATGCATTACCATGCGACGCGGAATGAAGCAAGATTATTCAATGCAGATCGTCGGTGCAGCTACGCTGAGAGCGACTTGACGAAGATGACCTTGCCGTCGCCCGGCGCGTAGAAATCGGCAAGAAGGGCCTCCTGAAGATAGCCGCAGGAGAGATAGAAAGAGCGGGTTGGCTCGTACTGGGAACGTGAGGAGGTATCCGCATAGAGACGCATCCCCCCGCGTTGAACAATCAACCTCTCAGACATGGCCATGAGCTTGCGACCGAGCCCCCGTCCTTGTTGACCAGGGTCCACGGCGATCCAGTAGAGGTCGAAGCTGTGCATTGTTCCGGGGATCGGGCCAAAACAGGTGTAGCCGACAAGCCGATTTTGCTCTTCGGCGAAGAGGAAAAAGTAGCCGCTGGCGTCGCCTTTGGCCAGCCGTTCCTCGACGAGCTCGACGGCAATGCCGTTTTCCTCCTCCGAGAAGAATCCCGTCGCGCGGACGAGCCGACCGACGGCCTGCGGGTCCTCCGACTTCGCCTCCTCGCGGAAAAGGGGGGACAGCTCCCGATTATTTTCAGGCATGGGGAAGATCTCCGCGGAACATGAAATAGGCAGCCCCGACAAGGCAGAATCCCGCCCAGAGGTAATCCAGTTTCAGGGGCTGTCTCATGTAGAAGAAGGCGAACCCGGCAAAGATGATCATTGTGATGATCTCCTGAATCACCTTCAACTGGCCCAGATTGAAATGATGAATGCCGATCCGGTTCGCGGGCACCTGGAGCACGTATTCAAAAAAGGCGATTCCCCAGCTCAGCAGGATGATCAGAAAGAGCGGTTTCCCGTTCATGTTCTTCAGGTGACCATACCAGGCAAACGTCATGAATAAGTTTGAAAATATTAGCAATATAACAGTTTTAAGCATTTCAACATCACCTCGTTGCTTACTCGAGAACTTTGAATTTCTCCTAATATTTGCCAAATCGTCATGCCGGCGGAAGCCGGTATCCAGTCTTTTCAAGACCTTCTGGACCCCGGCTTTCGCCGGGGTGACGAATAAGGGAGTCGTGCAAAGGTCTCTACTCAGGATGGTCGGCAGAAATCGGGAGCTGTCCCCCCTTTTTTGAGGATACGGCGCAGAACATCCGGGAACGTCAGGCCGGCTTGAAGGGTCGCTGCGGAAAACCCTGCGTCCGGCGAGAGGCATGGATTCGCGTTCACCTCGAGGATCCAGGGCTGCCCTGCTCCGTCCACACGAAAATCGACCCGCGCGTATCCTTGCAGGTCGAAAATTTTCCAGCACTGGATTGCAAGGTCTTTCAGTTGCGAAATCAATTTGTTGTCCTGCGCGGGACATTGGAAGGTCCGGGGGGTATTTGCAAACTCGAATGTCCCCTCTTCCCACTTCGACCGGTAGCCGACAACGCGAACCTTCCCCGGCGGATAGGCGTCGAAGCGGATCTCGGCGGGGGGCAGAACCTCCGGCCCGCCTTCGCCTGCGAGCAGGGAGAGGTTAAATTCCCGGCCTTCGATGTAGGCCTCGGCCATACAGGCGCCTCCCAGCGACTCGCGACGGAGATCCATCTCCGCAAGAAGCCGCTTCCGGTCCGCCCCGAAAATAACCGAATCCTCGTCCAGACCAACGGAGGCATGCTCCCAGACCGACTTTACGAGCCACGCTCCTGTGATCTGCGGCTCCTCATACATTGGGGACACCTTCCCGCAAGGTGTCCCCAATGTGGCGAACCAGGCGGGCGTCGGGAGGCCGGCTGCGGCAAGCCACCGTTTCGCGAGGAGTTTGTTGGACGTGAGGAACATCGCGTCTGTTCCCGCGCCGGTGTAAGGAATCTTCATGGCGTCGAGAAGGGCGGGAACGAGATGGATCAGGCTCCCTTTTCCGATAATCGTTTCCACAAGATTGAAGACCATTGCGGGCCGCAGTTCCGTGAGTGTCTGTGAGGCCGCAGCGAGATTTAGCGAGACGGGGACGGGGAGAGGTTCGTGGCCCAGAGCGGCAAGCCCCTCAGAGACAAAAGCAACCTGCGTGAGCGCATCCTGCTCGTCCCGGCCCGCCGCTGCGCCCACCTCTCCGTGGGTAATGGCTATTCTCATGATCCGTTCCCGATGCGCTTCAATGCAGAGTTCATGATCCCGGCGATCAACTCCCGGTAACAGATTCCCGCCAGTTCGCAGAGGATCGGAAGATCGGAATGTTCGGGGCGAAGACCCGCAAGGGGGTTTACCTCCATGAAATGGGGGATTCCTTCCGCATCGGCGCGCAGATCGACTCTTCCCCCATCACGGCAGCCAAGGCCTCGCCAGGCGGCCAACGCCGTTTCCGCGGCCGCCTTCGCCATTGCGTCCGCGGCGAGACGGTACTCGATTCGCCCGTGCCAATCCTCCTTGTTTACGTAAGAATAGACCTCTTTTTCCGCCTTTTCCGTGAGATGAACCTCCATCACCGCGGGAGCAAACGCCTCCGCACCGGTTCCGATGATCCCAACGGTAAACTCCCTGCCCGGCAGGAATGTTTCGATGAGAACGGGTTGCCGGAAAACCGCTAACAATTCACGGCAGACGCGGTCGAGCCCCGCCTGGTCAGCGATCTTCGAGGCAGCGGTGACCCCCTTCCCCGTGCCCTCCGCGACCGGCTTTGCAAAAAGCGGAAAAGGCAGCGCCACGGCCGCGATCTCCGCCGCCGTCTCTACGACGGCAAAATCCGGCGTCGGGATGCCGAGATCGCGGATCACCCGTTTTGTAAGCCCTTTGTGCAGGGTAAGTGAAAGCACCAAAGGGT
>CAIUXU010000236.1 GCA_903903205.1 uncultured Syntrophobacterales bacterium | reverse complement strand
TCTTTCTGTATGGACTACATCGGTGCGTTTCGTGAAAGGCGTGTTGAATAGAGAGGAGGCGAGGTGCACCCGCTACGTCCCGAGAATCTCCTTACGACGAATTTGAAACCATCTTCTTGCCGTGAATGTCGTTCACAAAGGCGCGTGTGATGGTCCGTGAAGAAAAGGAAAGGAAACGGCGGGGGGTCGTGATTGCCTGCCGCGTGATGGAGCCGGAACTGAACCAGGTGCTTGCGGAGGGAGGGGAAGCGGTCGAGATCCTCTACATCGATCAGGCCCTCCACCGGACACCAGCCAAACTCCTTGATCAGCTCCAGGAAAAGATCGATGAAGTCGCGCCGGCAGCCTCCCGGATCGTCCTCGGCTACGGCCTCTGCTCCAACGGCGTGGTCGGCGTCACGGCGCGCCAGCAGGGGCTTTGGATGCCCCGCTGCCATGACTGCATCGCCCTTTTTCTTGGTTCGCCTTCCCGCTATCAGGATGTATTCCGGGAAAAGCCGGGAACTTACTACCTGACGCCGGGCTGGGTTGCGGAAAAGAAGGATCCCCTGGGGGTATTGGAAGAGTATGTCCCCCGCTACGGCCGCGAGACCGCGCAGTGGGTGATCGAAGAGGAGCTGAAGCACTACACCCACATCGCGCTGATCAATACGGGGGTGGAGGTGATGGAACACCTGCGGGCGCGGGCGATGGAGAACGCGACCTTCCTGAAAAAGCAGTTTGAAGAGATTTCGGGCAGCCTCGATTACTTTCGTGAACTGCTCCACGGTCCCTACACGGAGGAAAAATTCCTGCACCTCCAACCGGGAGAAAAGTTCACCCAGGAGATGTTTTTTTAGTTTTTATTGTCCAGCGACGGCAGATGGGGGAAGGCGTCCGACATGTGGGGGATGAACATGGCAGACATGAACTCCTCCTGGAACTCTTTTTCAAGGGTCAGTTCCAGGTATTCGACCCGCCGGGCCATATCCTCGGCCTCCATCCGCTTGTCACGGTTCAGCAGGGCGATCCTCGCCCCATCGCCTGCCGCATTCCCGATCGATGAGACGTGGTCGAGGTCGCAGTCGGGAAACATCCCAAGGATCATCGCTTCTGTTTTGTCGATATAGCTTCCGAAGGCGCCGGCAAGGACTACCCGGTCCAGCTTTTCGATTCCCAGCCTTTTCATCATCAGTTTCGCACCGGCATAAAGGGCGCCTTTGGCGAGCTGGACACTCCGAACATCCTTTTGGCTGATCGTGATCGCCTCTCCCAGAGAGGTCTCTTCCGGCCAGGCGATGACAAATTCCGGTTTCCCGTCGGTCAAGCGGAGCCGCGGCGTAGCGAGATCAGCCCGGAAGCGGCCGCTTTGATCGATGATTCCCGCCCGGTAGAGTTCGGCCACCCCGTCGATGATCCCGGAGCCGCAGATCCCCCTGGCGCCGGTGATCCGGGACTCCGGACGCCAGCGCTCGTCACCGATGATTTTGAAAGAGACCTCCAGTGTCTCTCGATCGATTCGGATCCGCTCGATCGCTCCCGGGGCCGCCCTCATGCCGAAGCGGATGTGCGCCCCCTCCAGCGCAGGCCCAGTGGCGCAGGAGGCACAGAGGAGTTTTTCCCGATTTCCCAGGATCATCTCCCCGTTCGTGCCCACATCGATGATGAGGACCATCGCGTCGCGGTGGTAGGGCTCCTC
>CAIUXU010000235.1 GCA_903903205.1 uncultured Syntrophobacterales bacterium | reverse complement strand
CTTCCCATCAAGGGGGATGTGATGTCGAGCGCTTCGTCTTCGATATTCAGTTTTGCGTCGATCCCTTCGAGAGAAAGATGAAAGGGGTTTGGATGGATATCGCAGGGGTTGTCAAAACCATAAGTGATATAACCGCCTCCGACTTCCCGGATGATCCGCTGTCCAAAGGGATCGTCGCCGTTCACGATCATCGGCCGTGGCCGATTTTTCCCACTGCGGGGGAGAATCTCGGAAAAGAAGCGTTTTTTGGCCTGGAAGTAGTTTTCCATGGTTTCGTGGTAATCGAGGTGGTCCTGTGTGAGGTTGGTAAAAATCCCGAGGTCGAAAGCGCACTCGTCGACCCTGCGGAGGTCGATCGCGTGGGAGGAAACCTCCGCCACGCAGTGGGTGACCCCGTGGTCGGCCATCTCCCGAAGAATCCGCTGCATCTCGAAGGATTCGGGCGTGGTGTTCGGCGCCTGAATTATCTTTTCATCGTATCGGTAGTTGACCGTTCCCAGGACGCCGACGGAGTGGCCTGCGGCCCGGAGGATCGCCTCCAGAAGGTAGGTGATGGTGGTCTTTCCGTTCGTTCCCACCACGGCAACAAGGCACAGAGAGGCGGAGGGGTGGTTAAAGAAATTCCTTCCGAGAGAGCCGAGAACCTGACGGCTGTTGCGGACACGCATGGCTGTAACGCCGGCGGGAGGTGTGAAGTCTTGCTCATGAATAATGAAACGGGCGCCGCGGGTCAGTGCGTTGCCGATGAATTGATGGCCGTCCGTCTTGAGGCCGGAGATCGCCACGAAAAGACTGTTCTTTTCACACTGGCGGGAGTCGTAACAGACAGAGCGCACTTCCCCGTTTGGATCTCCCTGGATCCCGATGGATTCGATTCCTTTTATCAACTGCGAAAATTGCATCGGATACCTCAAGAACCCATTCCGAAGGTGACGGTGCAGAGGCGACCGTTCGGTGTTGGCATCCCGGCTGCCGGCTGCTGCGCGATTGCCCAACCGCTTCCGATGATACGTACCTCGATCCCTTTTTCTTTCGATTTATTGACGACCTCCCGGATTGTCATTCCTCGGAAGTTCGGCACGGCGGTCTCGTCTGTCTCCGTTTCCGACCTGCCCAAGGTCGGCGTCGGGGCGGATGCAAGCCTGACTTTCATGTCGTCGCTGACGGGTTGCCTCCCAGGGACGCCTTGCGGCAAGGTGTCTCCAATGGGGTTCTCCCGGATGTTCGTTTTGAAGCAGGTCAAAAGCTGTTCCCCGATATTCTTGAAGACCGGGGCCGCGGCCACGCCACCCCAGCGGTCCCGTTGTGGTTCGTCGAGAACGACCAGGATCGCAATCTGCGGGTCTTCCGCGGGAAAGAACCCCATGAAGGATGTTCTGACTTTTTCTGAGGAGTAGGCGCGCCGGGCAAAATCGAATTTCTGCGATGTGCCGGTTTTGCCGGCGACAGCGACATTGACGATGCGAGCATGTTTTCCGGTTCCGTCTTCCATACCGACCACGTCGGTCAGGATGGCGGTGAGACGCTTCGCCGTCTCGGGGGAGATGACCTGGCGAACCGCGGTGGGATCATAGCGCTGGACAAGGTTTCCCTTCCGGTCCATAAGCCCGCGGACGATAAAAGGCTTCATCAGGAGCCCTTTGTTGGCAACGCTGGACAGTGCGGTGATGAGCTGGATCGCCGTGACGGAGATTCCTTGGCCGAAGGCGATGGTCGCGGCGTCCACCCGGGTCCATTTCTCCACCGGCCGGAGGAGTCCGTTTACCTCACCCGGGAGATCGATTCCGGTTTTGGCGCCGAACCCAAACTTGTGGATGTATTGGGAGAATTTTTCCTTGCCAAGTTTCTCGGCGATCTTTATCGATCCGATATTGCTGGAATATTTTAGGATATCGTGTACGCTGAGCGATCCATGACGTTTGCGGTTCGCCTCATGGAACACCCGGTCGGCGATTGCAAAATTGCCATTTTCGCAGTTGAACAGATCCGTTTCCTTGACGACTCCCTCTTCCAAGGCGGCCGCCGCCAGAAACGGTTTGAAGGTGGAGCCGGGATCAAAGCTGTCGGTAATCGCCTTGTTTTTCCCTGTGGCGGCGTTGACCGCGGACAAACGGTTGGGGTCGAATCCCAACTCGTTGGCCAGGGCCAGGATTTCTCCCGTCTTGGGATCCATGACGATGGCGAATCCTCCCTTGGCGCCTTTGTCCTTTACGGCCGCTTTCAGATGAGATTCCACCAGGTATTGAATACGGTTGTCGATGGTCAGAACGAGGTTGTAATTCTCCTTCTGGACGGTTTCGGGCGTCTCCACGCGGGGAATGAGCCGCTTCCCTTTGGCGTCTCTCGTCCAGATCAGTTTTTCGGGGGCGCCCTTCAGGTAGCGGTCATAGCGCAGCTCGAGCCCTTCAAGGCCGTTGGCGTCGATGCCGACAAAGCCGATCAGATGGCCGGCGAGTTCGCCGCTGGGATAGTAACGCTTGGGTTCCTTGACGATGAAAATTCCGTCGACATTCATCTCCTGTACGAGGCCGACCTGTTCGGGGGGGATTCTCCGGGCGAGCCAGCAGAAATTCTTCGAGCCGGACAGTTTTTTCTGAAGGGTTGCCCTGTCTGTCTGGAGAATGGCGGCGAGCCGTCCGGCAACTTCGCCGGGGTTGTCGATCTTGGATGGATCGGCGCAGACAGAATCGGCCATGACGGTGGCGGCCATTTTTTCACCGTTCCTGTCGAAGATGATCCCTCTGTCGGGCTGCAGCAGAAGGGTCTGCGTATGCTGCTTTTGGGCAAGGGACTTCAGCGCCTTGCCGGACAGGATTTGCAGTTGGAAGGCGCGTGAGGCGAGGGCGATGAACAGCACCAGGAAGAATGCCAGCAGTGTGGCAATTCTGAATTTCATCCACTTTCTTGATTCGCTGGTCATTTCAGCAAGATCACCTGTGCCCTTTCCGGATACGTCATCTGCAGTTTTTCCCGGGCGATGGTTTCTATCCTCTGGGGTGATTTCAGTGTGGCGAGTTCGATCTTCAACTTCCGCTGCTCTTCCGTAATCTGTTCCCGACTGTTCAGCTCCCGGGCGATCTGGTACTCCAGCTCCGTCATGTGGATATGGCTCCATACGTAGAGGAGGGCCACCGCCATCAGGACGGAGGCGATAAAGATCCAGGTTGAATATCCGATGTGGCCGGATGCATCATCCTGCGGGCGAACCGTCTGCTTGAGAACCTCTACGGCTTGCATGATCCGATCCTCTCTGCGACTCTCATTTTTGCACTTCTGGCCCGCGGGTTAGCAAGGAGCTCTGCCTCGCCGGGAACCAATGGTTTCCGTGTCAGGACTTTCATCGTCGGTTTCCGGCCGCAGGCGCAGAGGGGAAAATCGGGAGGGCAAATGCAGCCTTTTTGTTCCGTCTGGAAAGCGTTCTTCACGATTCGGTCTTCCAGTGAATGAAAAGAGATTACACAAAAGCGCCCGCCATCACTGAGACGCCCCATTCCGTCCGCCAAAGCCTGTCGCAAGCTCGCGAGTTCGTCGTTGACGGCGATTCGAAGGGCCTGGAAGGTCCGGGTTGCCGGGTGGATCCGGACGGGTCCACGGGCCTTGGGCAACGCCCCGGCCACAATCCCGGCGAGATCGGCCGTCGTTCGGATGGGGGAAAGCGTCCGTCTCGCCACAACGGCCCGGGCGATCCTTCCTGCCATTCTCTCTTCTCCGTAATTCCGGATGATTTTTTCCAGTTCGTCCATGGACAGGGTGTGGATCAGATCGTATGCGCACGGACCATGGTTCTGGTCCATCCGCATATCCAGAGGGGCATCCAGGGAAAAGCTGAAACCTCGTCCTGCCGTGTTCAGTTGATGGGAAGAAACCCCCAGATCGAGGAGGATCCCATCCACTTTCCCGATGTTCATGCCGGTTAGAATGGTTTCCATTGTGGCGAAATTTCCCTTCAAAATGATCGCCCGGTCGCCGAAAGGCGCCAGACGCCTCTCCGCTTCCCGGAGAGCGTCGGAATCGGTGTCGATGCCGATCAGTCGGCCGTTCGGCGCCGAGTTCCGCAGGATTTCAAAGGCGTGTCCCCCGCCCCCCAGCGTGCCGTCCAGATAGACGGCCCCGGTCCGGCATTGAAGGGATGCCATAACCTCTGCAACCAAAACAGGTTTGTGGAAAAAGTCCATCTCACTATTATTTCACAATAAATCTTATACTACCCGTTTGGGGGTCTTCTATATCCCCAGATCTGCCATATAGTCGCTGAAACCGTCCAGATTGTCCCCACTCTTTTTCATCTCGGCTTCGAACTTGTCCTTGCTCCAGATTTCGATCACCTTAATCATGCCGGCGAGGACGATATCCTTTTCCAGGTTTGCAAATTCCCTGAGATTTTGTGGGATGAGGATCCTTCCCTGGCCATCGAGGGTGCAATCAACCGCCCCCGACATGAAAAACCGCTGAAAAGCGCGGACCTCTTTCCGCAGCAGGGATTGGTGCGAGACTTTCTCCTCGATGATACGCCACTCATCGTAAGGAAAAATCATCAGATAGCCGTCCCAATTCGTGATGACGAGACGGTTGTCATACTTCTCGGCGAACACCTCACGGAGTCGCGAAGGGAAAATGACTCTCCCCTTGTCATCGATGGTATGGTAATACTGACCCCGGAAGACAGACATCGAAGGTTTTCCTCCACAACAATCCACTTTGCCCCACTTTTGGGGTAAGATACGGGAGGATTTTTTCTTTGTCAAGAAAAATCTTTTACTTTATTTGCCTGTTAATCTGATATTTTGAAACGGCCTGGTTGTGGCTGGCGAGGGTGTTGGAGAATTGATGTGACCCGTCGTTCCTGGCAACAAAATAGAGGTAATCGACTTTGGCGGGGTAGAGGGCTGCCTTGAGGGAATCGATGCCGGGGTTGGCGATGGGACCCGGCGGTAGCCCGCTGATCCGGTAGGTGTTGTGGGGTGTATCCGATTTCAGGTGTTTAAACAGAACGGTTTTCACGGGACCGCCTTCCTGTCGTAAGCTGTAGATGGCTGTTGGGTCGCTCTGTAGTTTCATTCCTCTTTCCAGACGGTTGTGAAAGACGGCGGAGATCAGTGGTTTTTCGGCGCTGTTTCCGGATTCCTTGCCGATGATCGAGGCAAGGGTCACCCACTGGGGTATAGTCAAGCCGATCTCCTGTGCGCGTTTTCGCATCTCCGGTGTAACTTCCCTCCAGAACTGTGCTGCAAGGATCCGGACGATTTCTTTGATCGTCATGGAGCGGTCGAACCGGTAGGTGTTGGGATAGAGGTATCCCTCGATGCTGTCGGCCTCGATGCCCAGAGATGCAAGAAAAGACCGGTCGGTCGTCAAGGCCATGAATTCCTTTTCATTAACCAGTTTATGGGCGGAGAGCCGTTTTGCCACGTCGTATACGGTGATGTCCTCGGGCAACGTCACCTTGTAAATTTTGATCTCTCCCCGGACCAGTTTGTCGAGGATTGTCCAAGGCGACATGGCGCCGCTGAATTCATATTCACCCGCCCGGATCTGTCGCGCCGCATTCTTGCCCAGAGCCAGCAGCCAGAAGAAGGGACGGTTTCGAACCAGGTCTGCATTGTCGAGAATCTCCGTAATCCGGAAGAAACCGGATCCTTTCGGGATGAAGACCGTTCTGGCGATGGCGGTGTCACTGACAGGGGTCGTTGCATAGCGGTAAAAAGCCGCTCCGGTCAGTAAAAGGATCAGAAGCAGCAGGATTGCCTTGTTTCGCTGAAGATTACGGGTTATTCTCCGTATTGTTTTAATCCATGCAGGAATGTTCATGGGGTAGTCCATTTGTTTTCTTCTTCATGGGGGAGAGCATCGAGATAACCTTGAAGGATGATACAGGCGGCCAGCCGGTCGACGATAGCCCTTCGCTTCTCTTTGCGCACACCGGTTTCCCGAAGCAGCTCCTCCGCCTCTTTGGTGGAGAAGGTTTCATCCCGGCGGATGATGGGCATCGACAAACGGGCCTCGAGCCGTCGGGCAAACCTGTTGACCTTGTCGCACTGGATCCCCTCGCTGCCGTCAAGGCGGAGCGGATAACCGATAACGATCTTTTCAACGCCGAAGCGTTCGACGAAACCGGCAATCGCCGCGAGATCCGCATCGCGGTTTTTCCGGACGAGGGTGGCGATCCCCCGGGCGGCCATCCCAAGTTCGTCGCAGATTGCAACGCCGATCCTCTGATCGCCATAATCGAGCCCCAGTATCCTCATCTTGGATTCCTTTTATATATTGAATGTTTATAAATCATCAAGACGGTTTGCAATTTTGCCAGGCAGGTGCAGGATTGGGGGCACAAACGAGAGGGCTCAGTGTTTCGAATGGGAGTGGGAGTCTTCCGGCATCTCTTCAAAGCCCAGGATCATGGCCTTGATGTGGTCGAAGATATGGTGCCCCATCGTACACATGTACAGATGGACGATCAAGTTCAGCAGAAACAGGTAGCTTGCAAGAACATGCAGCGCATCGAGCAGCCTCACCCCGCCCATCTGGTCGATCAGGCCGCGGAAGAAGAAAATGTCGCTGAAGAGGACGCCTGTGACGACAATCAACGGGGTAATCACGAGCATGACCGAGCCGTAGGCGATCTTCTGCAGCGGGTTGAACTTTCCTTGTTCGGTGGGGGCAAAAGGGTTTTCGCCTCCCTGGAATACGCCGACAAGGTAGTAGAACGCCTGCTTCCCGAGTATTGGAATATCCGCAGGCCGCGGGAGGTAATGGGTCCGGAAGCTGCCGCTGGCAAAAATATAGACCAGCCAGAAGAGGAAGGAGGCAGTCATCGCATAACCGATGTACTTGTGGATCAGGATGGCCATACTGTATTCGGGGATCCAGATCGTCATACTGCGGGCGAACTCCTCGATTCCCGGCGCCCTGAGCTGGATGCCGGTAATCATGAGCGCGATGACGATCAGCGCATTGATCCAGTGCCATATTCGGATGGTCAGCGTGTGGAGGAAAACCTTTTTCATCGTTTCACC
The DNA here is from genome assembly GCA_903903205.1 of uncultured Syntrophobacterales bacterium. Taxonomy (GTDB): domain Bacteria; phylum Desulfobacterota; class Syntrophia; order Syntrophales; family UBA5619; genus UBA5619. The sequence goes on along the minus strand of CAIUXU010000235.1, from coordinate 2,933 downwards.
AGTATTCGCAGCAGTGCGTGCGCCATGATCGAAAGAATCACCAGAATCACCAGGATTACCCCGACCAAGTCGATCAATTTGAAGCCGAGGCGTTTGGCGTAAGCGGGTGACCCTTCCGGCGCTTTGCCGAGCAGCGCGTAAACATCATCCTTCGTGATTTTTTCTTCCCCGAGGATGTAGATATCCAAAGCCATTCCGATGGGGTAAACTGAGAGCAGCGTGCCTTTTACCGGGACATAGATATGCCGGTCCTTTTCAGGCAGAAGAAGGTACATGGAATTGTAGAAATGGGCTTGGGGCGAGTGGCATGTAACGCAGTTTCTCTCCTTGAGCCTCGTGACCGAGTAGTCGTGATGCACCTTCGTGACGATAATTTCCGCATCGACGAAGATCCCTTCTCCCATCTTTTTCTTCAGGTCAACGACGAAACGGCCGACCTCTTCGCCCTTGACTATATTCTCTGCATAGTTGTTAATAACCGATTTGAGATGGATATTCTGACCGAAGACCCGTTCGAGGGCTTCGTATTGCACAGGGGTTTTCTTGTTGTTCTTGTTGTCCGCAAAGAAGAAGACCATGCTCTTTTCTGAGCCCGGGCTATGGCAGGTTGTGCACTCGAGATATTCGAAATGGAGCGTGGTATTCGGCAGCCATTCGTGCCGACTGATGTAGTCTTTGTGACAACGGGAGCAGATTGCAATCCGTTCCTTGGCATTGAACTCCTTGTAGGTCTTGATCAAGTGAGGGTTATGGCAGTCGGTGCAGGAGGTTGCCCCCTTCTTGGCATGGATGGATTTTTCATAGGTGTGGTAAACCTGTTCGTGGCAGCGAACGCAGACCTTGTCGGTGATCTTGTTTTTGGTGACGTGGCAGTCGATGCACAGGACCCCTTTCTGTCCATGCACGGTCCTGGGAAATTCGCGGAGAGACGGGAATTCAGGAATGAAAACCGACGGCGCGACCGGGATGCTGTATCCCGTTGTGTCGTTGATTCTACCCTCCGCACCCGCAAAGCGGGTCCTCTTTTCATGACACTCGCCGCAGTCTGCGGCTTTGGGCATGATCTCATGGTTGTCGCCATAGGCCCAATATTGCTTCTGCAGCTTGAAGCCCTTGAACTTCTGATCAAGCAGGGCCTCAAAGGCGTGCCACTCGGCCGGGTCGGCAAAACCGTTGCCATCCCGGTCAATGATCTTCCTATCCAGTGTCGCCCCTTTGGGCAGTGTAACCGTCGCGGTGATCCCGCTCTTGTCCGGCTTGCCGTGGCAGGCGACGCTATTCAGGGTTGCGAGGTGCTTCTCCCTTGAAGGGAGCTTCTTGTGGGTGACGTCAGAATGGCAGGAGGCGCAAACTTCTCCTTTTCCCTTGTTTTTCCCATGGAGCTCATGGCACTGCTTGCAGTCAATGCCCTTGGATTTGTGGATGCCGGCCGAGAAGCGTGCGACGGTCCTGTGGTGACAGGCATTGCATGTGGGACGCGCGAGCTTCTCCTCGTGCGGGATCTCTTTAATGCCGGTGTGGCAGTCCGTGCAGGCGATGCTTTCGTGGGGGGGTCTTTTTTTGAACTCCTCGTGGCAATTGATACACTCATCCGACGGAACGGCAGCCCCGACGGGGGAACCCAGAAGCATAAACAAGATGATGACAAGAATCTGCATAATATTCCATAACCAGCAAGAGAGATCTTCAACGCGGGGGCATAATAAATATTTTACCGGGTTTGTCAAGAAAAAATATCTGGCGGATGGGCCGCCTCGATGTCGCAGGAAGGAGAGAGGCAGGTTTATCCGCTAGTGTCGACTCTGTCAATTCCTTATGGCGGAGATAATCTTGGCGGCAATCCGATCGAGCTGCTCCCGCTCCGCAAGATCGAGCACGGAGGAGGAGGCAAGCTGCCGGGAGGCAAGAGAGGACAGGAGCGGAATGGTTGCCGTCAACGGAGGGAGACCCTCGATATCCGGCATGCGGAAATCGCCGGGAACGCGATTGATGACCAACGCCTGACGGGAAAGCCCCATTTCCCTGGCCAGCACGCTGATGTGGGAGGCCGTCTGTAGGCTCCTCATGCTGGGCTCGCTCACTACGATGAGCCCATCCACAGACTCAATGGTTCCGCGTCCCAGATGTTCCACGCCGGCCTCCAGATCCACAATGACCCATTGCCGGTTTTCGATGATCAGGTGAGCGAGCAATGCTTTTACCAAGGCATTCGCCGAACAGGCGCAACCGCCGCCAGCGCCTGCAATGGTGCCCATCACGAGGAGTTTGAGATTGGCAACCTTTCTGGAGAGACGCTCCGGAAGGTCGTCAACCGTTGGGTTCAAGCGGATGAATCCTTCTCCGACCCGTTCCCGAATCAGCTCTTTCTCCTGGATCAGCGGCAATGGAATGTCGCTTTCCGGAAGACCAAGCGCCTGCCCCAGGGAAAGCGCCGTATCCGCATCGAGGAGCCAAACCTCTTCCCCCTGCCGGGCCAGATAATCGCCGATCCAAACCGCCAGAGATGTTTTTCCGACCCCACCTTTTCCCGCAATTGCAATCTTCATAATTTGGCAGATATCACGATTCACGATATCTGGAAAGGAAAATATGTCTTGTAAATCATCCAAAACTGATTTAGCCTGCTAAACAGCCGATGGGGTGTGGTTGTTTAAATTTTTCATCCTGATATATTGTAGCGTTATGAAATATACTAAAATATTCAAGTTTATTGTCGGCATTACCGATTCGATCGGGGTAAAATTCTTCGTTTTGCTCACCGTCTTGCTGGTATTTTCTTTTGGGATTGTGACCTATTTAAACATTTATTTTTTTACGAAATTGTTTCGGGAAGATATCGTCAGCAATGCTGTGCAAGTAAGCAACGTGATCAAGCGGGCTACCTATGACAGCATGCTGAATAATCGTCGGGATGACTTAACCAGCACGATTTT
>CAIUXU010000234.1 GCA_903903205.1 uncultured Syntrophobacterales bacterium | reverse complement strand
GTTCTTCCCGGAGGTCGTTGCGGAACGGATCGATTCGGGTGTGGACATCGATGGAACCATTGACGAAATGGCCTCCCGCCGCGACGCCGGGCAGCAGGTTGTTCTCCTCGCCACCGGCGATCCGGGGATTGCAAGCCTGGCACAGCCGGTGATCCAGCGTTTCGGACGGGAAAACTGCGAGGTGATTCCCGGGATCAGTTCCATCCAGGTCGCCTTTGCAAGACTCGGCCTCGACTGGCAGGACGCGAAGATCATCTCGGCCCATGGCTCCGATCCGGAGGAGTCCGCCGCCGATCTGCGCCCCGTCGGAAAGATAGCCATCCTCGGGGGGCGGGAGGGATCGCTTCGCTGGGCCGCCGACCGGATTCCGGAGCTCGGCAAAGGCAGGCGTGTGTTCCTCTGTGAAGACCTCACGCTGCCCAACGAAAAATTCCGCGAGGTCCGGGCCGACGAACTGATCCGGATTCCGGTTTCGTCACGGGCGATCATTCTCATCATCCAGGGAGAACTGTTGGCATGAATACGGGAACACTCTACGGCATCGGGATCGGGCCGGGCGACCCGGAGCTGATTACCTTGAAGGGGGCGCGGCTCATCAGCGCCTGCCAAAACCTTTTCGTCCCCAAGGCGCGGACGGCCTCGGAGAGCGTCGCGCTTGCCATCGCCCGGCCTCTCGTCGGCCCGAAGACACGGATCGAGGAGATCGTCTTTCCGATGACGGCGGACCGGGAGGAGCTTGCGGAGCGCTGGGACGAGGCGGCGACCCGTGTTGCCAACGTCCTCAGGACCGGTGAAGATGCCTGCTTCCTCACCCTGGGAGATCCGCTCCTCTACTCGACCTACATCTACCTGCTGCGGGCGCTCCGGAAGATCATCCCCGCCCTGAACACCGTCACCGTCCCGGGGATCACGGCCTTCAGCGCCGTGGCGGCGCTCACAGACTTTCCTCTCGGGGAGGGGCGGGAACCTGTGACCATCGTCCCCGCGGCAGACGATTTAACCGCTGTCCGGAGGGGGCTGGCGGCGGGGGGAACGGTTGTCCTGATGAAGATCGGAAAGCGCCTCCCGGAGCTTCTCGACCTCCTGGACGAAGCGAACCTCCTGGAGTCAAGCGTCTTCGTCTCCCACGCGACGATGCCGGAGCAGCGGATCGAGACGGACCTTCGCCGCCTGAAGGCGGAGGGACCGGAGGCGGGTTACCTCTCCATCATCCTGGTGCATGCGGGACTGCGGTGAGATCCATAAAAAAAGGGGGACCTGAAGTCCCCCTTTTCTGATTTCAGGCTGTTTATGCCCAGCCGCGGAGTTTCATCGCCTCGACGACGCGCTCTACCGCAACCACATAGGCGGCCTGGCGCATGTTGATGTTGTACTTCTTCGAGGTGTTAAGGACCGCGTGGTAGGCGGTGGTCATTTTTCTGTCCAGGCGCTTGTAAACATCCTCCGCCTCCCAGTAATACATGTAGAAATTCTGGACCATTTCGAAGTAGGAGACGGTCACGCCGCCCGCGTTGCAGAGGAAGTCGGGGATGACGTGGACGCCGTTCTTGTGGAGGATTTCGTCCGCCTCGGGGGTCGTGGGGCCATTGGCGAGCTCGGCCACGATCTTCGCGCGGATTCGCGGGGCGTTCTCTTCGGTGATCACGTTTTCCAGGGCCGAGGGGAAGAGGATGTCCACATCCATTTCGAGGAGTTCCGCATCGCTGATTGATTTGGCTCCCGGGAAGTTGCAGACCGTGGAGGTCTTCGCCTTGTGCTTTGCGACAGCCTCACCATCGAGCCCGTCGTCGCACAGGACGCAACCCTTCGAGTCGCTGACGGCGACGACCTTGCAGCCGAACATCGTCTGCGCGAGGCAGGCCGCATAGTAGCCTGCGTTTCCGTAACCCTGGATGGCGACGGTGGCCTTCGACAGGTCGATTCCCAGCTCTTTGGCTGCCTCACGGACCGTGAAGAGCCCGCCGCGTGCGGTTGCGTCGCCGCGTCCGGCGGAGCCGCCGAGGGCGAGGGGCTTCCCGGTGATGGTGCCGAACTGGTTCTTGCCGGAGATCTTCGAATACTCGTCCATCATCCAGGCCATCATCTGCGGGGTGGT
>CAIUXU010000233.1 GCA_903903205.1 uncultured Syntrophobacterales bacterium | reverse complement strand
CTGATCTTCTTCGTTATCAGCGCGCTGGGCGTCGGGTACGTGAACTTCAGGGATGCGGAAAAGACGCGGCTGATCCACACCGCCGAAATGGTCAACGATACGTTCGCAGGGCATACACTCCAGGTCACCGGCCAAGTTGATACGATCCTCCGTTCGGTGCGCGGCTTTTACCTGCGCACACGCTCCATAGCCGAGACCGGGACCTTTATCCGCGCGCTCGACTTTGACCGGGCGGTCATTGACAACATCTATCTGATTGCGTCCGACGGCAGGATCATCATATCCCCCGATCCGAAAACCCCGGGACCCAGCGTAACCGACCGGGAATATTTTAACTTTCATCGCACCACGGAAACGGACCAGATTTTTATTTCTCCGGTGGAATCGGGCCGCGTCACCGGCAAGTATCACTTCCGCATTTCGCGCCGGCTGAACAACAGCGACGGGAGCTTCGGCGGCGTGGTGCTTGCGACGGTTAATCCGGAATCGTTCGCCCGCTATTACCGGGGCCTGACGATCGGATCGCAGAATTTCGCTTCCTTGCTTGGGATAGCCGACCGGAAGTTGAGGGCGCGTGTACCGGAACCGCCGGTAGAACGATGGTCTGAACCGGTCGATTCCCCGCTCTGGGAGGCGTTGGAAAAGAGACCGTCCGGCCGCTACGAAAACATCAGCCAGGTGGACAACATCCGTCGGCTGTTTGTGTTCCGGAAAGTCGGTGCATTGCCCCTGGTCATGGTCACCGGCTTCACGGAGGACGACCTGAAGCAAGGCGTCCGTGAGCGCATGAGCTGGCTTGTGGTCACCTCACTGGGCATCCTCGTCTGCACGCTTGTGCTGGCGCTGCTATTCACCATTGAGGCCAAGCGGCGCGATGAGCAGCAGCAGGCGGAAAAGGAGCTGCAGGAGACCAACCGGCGCCTCCAGGCAGCCACCGAACAGGCTCAAATACTGGCGGTGGAGGCCGAAGCCGCCAGCCGCGCCAAGAGTGATTTTCTTGCGACCATGAGCCATGAGATCCGCACCCCGCTGAGCGCCCTGATCGGTTTTTCCGAATTGACCCTTTCCGATATCGGCGAAAAGCGCCGCACTGAATATTTGCAACTCATGAATAGCTCAGCCAATATGCTGCGCGATCTGGTGAATGACATCCTGGACATCTCCCGGATAGAATCCGGCCGGCTGGAACTGGAAATTATCCGGTTTAATCCGCGCGCCGCCATCCTCTCCAACCTGGAGATTTTCTCCCGGCAGGCCCGCCAGAAAGGGCTGAAATTCGTCGTTGAGCTTCCGGATGATCTGCCGGAGGCGCTTTTTGGCGATCAGATTCGGCTTCGCCAAGTGTTGACCAACATCGTCGGAAACGCAATCAAGTTCACGGAAAAAGGTGAAGTGCGGGTAGCGGTTTCCTTTGAAAAGTCAGCCAAAAAAGCGGGCGAGGTCATCCTTTTGCTGGTTGTCAGCGACACCGGCATTGGCATCCCGCCGGAAAAGCAGGAGAGGGTTTTTCAGATCTTCAGCCAGGCGGACACATCGACCACGCGCCGTTATGGCGGCACGGGGCTTGGGACCGCCATCGCAAAGCGGCTGGTTGAACTGATGGGCGGGGAGATATCGTTTGAAAGCGAGCCAGGGGTCGGCGCCAGATTCAGCATATCCCTGCCGTTTACGGTTGATGAATCTGCGCCGTCCGAGGCAGTGGCCGCGGGACAGGGGAACGGTCAAAATCCGCTCGCCATGCTTCTTGTGGAAGATAACGCCTATAATCAGCGGCTTATGTGCGATCTTCTCTCCAACATGGGGCACCGCGTGTCGCTTGCGGAAAATGGGGAGCAGGCGGTGAAGCTTTTTGAAGAGCGCTCCTTTGATCTGGTTCTGATGGATGTCAGCATGCCGGTGATGGACGGTTATGAAGCCACCCGCGCCATTCGCGACATCGAAAAAGAGCGTCACGACGGCCGACCTCCCATATTCATCCTGGCCATTACCGCAAACGCCAGACCGGAAGACCGGCAGGCCTGTCTTGATTCGGGAATGGATGATGTCATGAACAAGCCGTTCTCCCTGCCGCGTTTCAGACAGATCTTGTCGCGGTTAAAGCGGACACCCGGCTTTGTTCCTCAAACCGTAGCGGCAGACGCAGGGGCGGATGAGAGGATTGATGGTAGGATTGATGGGTCGGCGGATGAGCGCGAGCTTGACGATGCTTCCGACGAGATCCCGCGGAGGCTCCTTTCTTCCCGGATGGTTGAGGATTTCAGCGACGACCCCGACGCGCTGAGGATCTATTTTGAGCTCCTTCTTTCCGACCTGGGCGCGCAGCTTGCCGCAATGGAAGCTGCCAGCGACGCCGGAGATTTAACGGCGCTGCGTAAAGCCGCGCACACGGCCAAAGGGGTCGTCCTGGGCCTCCGGGATCAGGAAGCGGGAATCGTCGTGGAGGATATAGGGGATTGCGCCCGATCAGGGCAACCTGAGAAAGTGGCTGAAAAAATATCCCGTTTAAAAACAATTCATGCTACGCTGCTCCGCGCTCAAAAAAAAGTGCTGAGGACTGAGGACTGAGGACTGAGGAACACGCAAATGCCAGCAACCATACTTGCCGTTGACGATCAGAGCAGCTTCCGCTTTCTTTTGCAGCGGCAGTTGAGCAATGCCGGTTTTTCCCCCCTGATGGCGGGCAGCACGGAAGAGGCG
>CAIUXU010000232.1 GCA_903903205.1 uncultured Syntrophobacterales bacterium | reverse complement strand
GAATGTTGCGAAGATAATCGAGGAGAATATCAAACTTTATGCCCAGATGAATATCTCGGACGAGCAGGTCCAGATGATCCGGGAAAACGCCCCCCAGCTCACTCTTTTCTTCACCGGGATCTTTCCTTCGCTGGGCCTGTCGGGAATTCTCCTCACGGTATGGGTAAACCTGCTTGCAGGAAGGCGGCTTTTTGAGAGGGGTGGCGTCGCCTTTCCCGACTTCGGCGATCTGGCCGCATGGAAAGCCCCGGAGCGGCTGGTCTGGATCGTAATCATTGCCGGGGTTATGCTGTTTGTCCCGCTGGATGGGATCAATGTTGTCGGGATGAACCTCCTGATCGTCAGTGGTTTGGTATATCTTTTCCAGGGTTTGGCCATTACCGCCTTCTTCTTCCGGCAGAAGAAGATTCCCAAAATGTTCCGGTTGCTCTTTTATGGCCTGATTCTGATTCAGCAGTATATGGTCATTGTTATCATTACCTTCGGTCTTTTCGACCTGTGGGTTGATTTCCGAAAACGGATGCAGGAAGTTAAAGATGTTCAATCATAGATAAGGGGACGCCTTGCGGCAGGATCTCCCCGTTGGCGCCTGGCGCCTGATAAGACATTGCCGTAATACCTCAAGGAGGAACAACATGAAGGTCATTTTGAAGCAGAATGTGGAATCTCTCGGAAAAGCGGGAGATCTGGTAAAGGTTGCAGATGGTTATGCCCGGAATTTTCTGGTTCCCCAGGGGCTAGCCGCAGAGGCAAACAGCCGTAATCTGAAAGCCTTTGAGCACGAAAAGAGTCGCATTATGCTCCAGGCGGAGAAGGTTCAGAAACAGGCCGAGGAGACAGCGGCCAGCCTGAGTAAAGTAACCTGTACGATCGCCCGGCGTGTCGGCGAACAGGAAAAACTCTTTGGCTCCGTGGGCGCAAAGGACATCGAAGAGGCGCTGGTCGCCCAGGGGGTCGAGATCGGCAAGAAAAGCATCCTTCTGGATGAACCGATCAAGGCGCTCGGCGAATTTCCCGTCCGAATCAAGGTCAGCGCCGGTGTGACCGCCGAGATCAAGGTCGTCGTCGTGGCAGAATCCTGAACACATTGACCGGTTTTCTGCGAGGGCTTCATCCATGAAAGACATCGACGCCTCCCTGCACAAGGTGCCGCCCCAGAATCTCGAAGCGGAGCAGTCCGTTCTGGGGGGAATCCTGCTGGACGACATGGCCCTGAGCACCGTTCAGGAGGTGCTTGCGCAGGAAGACTTTTACAGTGATGCCCACCGGAAAATTTTCGCCGCCGCCGTTGAGCTTTCCAACCGCAATGAACCGTGCGATCTGATCACCCTGAGCAACATTCTCAAAGATCAGAAGCAGATGGAAAAGGTGGGGGGAACCGCCTATCTCGCCTCGCTGGTGGACAATGTAGCCTCGGCAGCCAATATCGCCTATTATGCAAAAATCATAAAGGAAAAAAGCGTATTACGCAGCCTCATCGGCTCGGCGACCGAGATCCTGAACAACAGCTACGATGCAAGCATGGACGTCGATCAAATCCTCGACGAGGCTGAACATGCCATCTTCGAGATCTCGGAAAACAAGATCCGACCCTCGTTCTACCCGATCCGGGACATCATCAAGGACAGTTTTAAGACGATCGAGCGGCTATTCGAGAAAAAAGAGCTGATCACCGGGGTGGCAACCGGCTTTGACAAACTGGACGAAATGACTTCGGGCTTCCAAAGATCCGATCTCATCATCATCGCCGGCCGCCCGAGCATGGGCAAGACCGCCTTTGCGTTGAACATCGCCCAGTTTGCCGCTCTCGAAATGGGGGTCCCGGTCGCAATCTTCTCGCTTGAAATGGCCCGGGAACAGCTCGCCATGCGTATGCTTGCCGGCGAAGCCCGCGTGAACTCCCAACGCCTCCGAAAAGGGTTTCTCGGTGAAACCGACTGGCCGAAACTGACCACAGCCGCAGGTCGTCTTTCGGATGCTCCGATCTACATCGACGATACCCCGGGAATTACGGTGATCCAGATGAAGGCCAAATCCCGGCGCTTGAAGGCCGACAAGGGCCTCGGCCTGATCGTCCTTGATTACCTGCAGCTCATGAAGGGCAGCAGCGCCTACAGTAACTCGCGGGAGCAGGAGATATCCGAAATCAGCCGCTCTCTGAAAGGCCTGGCAAAAGAGCTCAACTTACCGGTAATCGCCCTGTCGCAGTTGAACCGGAAGGTGGAGGACCGACCGAACCGCAAGCCGCAGATGGCCGATCTCCGTGAATCCGGAGCGATTGAACAGGATGCGGACGTGATCGCTTTCATCTACCGGGACGAGGTTTACAACACTTCGGAAGACAACCCGGAAAAGGGGATCGCGGAGATCATCATCGGCAAGCAGAG
>CAIUXU010000231.1 GCA_903903205.1 uncultured Syntrophobacterales bacterium | reverse complement strand
GGCCAGACGGGACCCTTCAGGGACCGGCCGGCCTTTGACCTGGTGATTCAGGCCCGGGGCGGGATCATGAGCTATACCGGGGAACCCGGAGAGATGCCTGTGCGGATGGGCGCGCCGATGGGCGACCTCTCCGGCGGGCTGTTTGCGTCCCAGGGAATTCTGGCGGCCCTCTATCAGCGGGAAAAGACGGGGCGGGGCCAGCGAATCGACATCAGTCTGGTGGACTGCCAGACGTCGCTACTCACCTATCGGGCCCAATTCTATCTTGTGGGAAAAGAGATCGCGCGGGCGGTCGGCTCGGGCCACGTTTCCGCCCATCCAATCAGGGCGTTTCGGACCAGAACCTTTGATGTGGTCATCGATGCCAATACGGAAAGCATTTTTACCGAGTTGTGCAATGCCATCGGAAAACCGGAGATGTCACAGGATGAAAAATTCAATTCCCGGGAGCATCGGATGAAAAACAAGGAGGAGCTTTACGACATTCTGGAAAAAGCCTTTCTCGAAAAGACAGGCGAAGAGTGGTTGGAAGCCCTGGAGAAGCGCATCCCCATCGCCCCCATCAACACGATCGATAAAGCGCTAGCCGATCCTCAAACCCTGAGCCGCAATATGGTCGTTGAGGTCGAATACGAAAATGGGAAAAAACTGAAAATCATAGGAAACCCCATCAAGATGTCCGAAGTTGAAAAAGAGGTATTCAAACGCCCCCCCTACCTGGGGGAACATACCGAAGAGATCCTGCGGGAACGTCTCAATTACTCGCCAGAACAAATCGAAGCGATGAAAAACTCGAAGGTGGTATAGTCTTGATAAAACAGGTTGTTAATATCACAGATGAATTTTGGAAACGGCACTTTCCGACTGCGACATCGGGGGCGCACCTCTTCCCTGAATTCGAGATGCGGGCCAAGGCGGTTTCCGGTGAGGTATTTCGTCTTCCCGATGCGGCAGCAGCGAGGGAAACCCTGATCCGACTCGTGGATGGTGTGGGGGCCAAAAAGGCGGTCGTTGTCGAAAGCCCCCTCCAGGAAGCGGCCGGCATCACGGAGGCGCTCCGCTCCCTTGGGGTAACCGTTTACACCGAACCAGCCGATATCGCCGCCCACGCGGAGACCGCCGACATCGGGATCTCGGGGGTGGAATTCGGCGTTGCCGAGACGGGCAGTGTCTTCCAGGACGGCATCGCCATCGCAACCCGCATGGTAACGATTCTGCCCCCGCTCCACGTTGTATTCCTGCCCAGCGCGAACATCGTCCCCGGCATCACCGAGGCGTTTGATATCATTTCACAATCCTTTGATCGCGGCTATGTCGGCTTCATAACCGGCCCCAGCCGCACCGCCGACATCGAGCGGGTGCTCACCATCGGCGTCCACGGCCCCAGCCGCTTCGCGATCATCGCCGTCGATGAAGCGCCGAAAGGAGGCGCCGCCTGATGGAAACCGATGCGAGAAACCTGCGGGAGGAAATTTCCGAGAAGCTGAGGGATGAAACCCTCCGCGACGCCCTCGGGCGCTTTTCGGAGGCCTACCCCATTGCCCGGGCCAAAGCATACGAAAATGCCGGCGACATCGAAACTCTCCGCGACGCCCTCCGACAAATGAAGATCGACACGGTGGCGCGGCTCGAGGAGGTCGCCGACCGCTTCGAGGCGGAAGCGACGAAGCGCGGGGTGAAGGTTTTCCGGGCAAAGGACGGCGACGATCTCAAGACATACCTTGTCAACCTCTGCAAGGGAAACGGGGTAAAGAAAATCGTCAAATCGAAATCGATGGCGACCGAGGAGATCCACCTGAACCCTTATCTTGAGGCCGCCGGAATCACCGCCACGGAGACGGACCTTGGCGAGTGGATCGTCGCGCTGGCCGGCCAGAAGCCCTCCCACATGGTGATGCCCGCCATTCATCTCAGCCGCTTCCAGGTCGCCGATTACTTTTCGAAGGAGCTTAAGGAGGAGATCCCGCCGGACATCGCCTTCATGGTCCAGGCGGCGCGCAAAGAGCTGCGGGAGAAATTCCTGCAGGCGGACATGGGGATCTCTGGCGCCAACTTCGGGATCGCCGAAAACGGCGCGATCGGCCTCGTGACGAACGAGGGAAACGCCCGGATGGTAACAACCCTGCCGCGGATCCACGTCGCTATCATCGGCTACGAGAAGCTGATCCCGACAATCAAGGACGCGGCAAAAATCCTCAAGGTCCTCCCCCGGAGCGCCACCGCCCAGCTCATGACGAGCTACATGACGATGATCGCCGGCCCCACGCCCGTCATGGTGAAGAGAGACGGGAAGTGGATCGAAGAACAAAAGGAGATGCACATCATCCTCCTCGACAACGGCCGACTCAAGGCGGCCCGCGACAACAAGTTCAAGGAGATCTTCCAGTGCGTCCGCTGCGCCTCCTGCCTGAACGTCTGCCCGGTTTACACGTTGATTGGGGGCCACGTTTACGGCCACATCTACGCAGGAGGCATCGGAGCGATCCTCACCGCCTTCCTCCACGGGATGGGGGAGTTCGAAAAGTTCCACGAGCTCTGCATCGGCTGCCGCCGCTGCACGACGGTCTGTCCCGGAAAGATCGACATCCCCGGCCTCATCGAGGAGCTCCGCATCCGGAACGTGAAGGAAAAAGGGCTCCCCTTCGTTATCCGGCAGGTGTTCGAGAATGTGATCTCCAACCGAAAGCTCTTCCATTCACTCCTCCGGCTCGCCGCCATCGGCCAGAAACCCTTTCAGTCGGGAAAGCTGATCCGCCACCTGCCGCTCTTTCTGGCGGGTATGGCGAAGGAACGGAGCCTGCCGGCGATCGCCGCCCTGCCGCTTCGCGACCGGATCGTGAAGATCACGAAGAAGATCGACAAACCGGACAAGCGGGTCGCTTTTTTCGGCGGCTGCACGATCGACTTCGTCTTCCCCGAGACAGGGGAGTCGGTTTTCAAGGTCCTGCAGGATCTGAATATGACGGTCTCTTTCCCCGAGGGGCAGAGCTGCTGCGGAAAGCCCGTGATCTCGATCGGAGACGTGGAAACGACAAAGAAGATTGCCATCGATAACATCAGGGCGCTTGAGGAGTTGAATCCCGATGTGATCATCGCCGCTTGCCCCACCTGTACGGAATCCCTCCGGCATTATTCGGAGCTGCTGAAAGAGGACCGCGAGTGGGGGCCAAAAGCAGAGGCAATGGCGAAAAAGGTCCGGGAGTTCTGCAGCTTCGTCGCGGAGGAGTACGCGAAGCGCGACAGGCTGACGAAGACCACAGGTGGGCCGAAGGTGACCTACCACGACTCCTGCCACATGAAGCGGGTCCTGATGATCGACAAGGAACCGCGGCAGCTCCTCGAAGCCGCCGGTTGCGAGCTTGTGGAGATGAAGGACGCCGACAAGTGCTGCGGGATGTCGGGGCTCTTCGGAGTCAAGTACGCAGAACT
>CAIUXU010000230.1 GCA_903903205.1 uncultured Syntrophobacterales bacterium | reverse complement strand
TCAAAGATAAGAAGCTGATGGCGCTCGACATGGGTGCGCTGATTGCTGGCGCAAAGTACCGCGGCGAGTTCGAAGAGCGGCTGAAGGCCGTCCTCAAGGAGGTCATCTCCGCCCAGGGTGAGGTGATCCTCTTCATCGACGAGATCCACACCGTGGTGGGCGCCGGGGCCGCGGAGGGCTCCGTTGACGCATCCAACATGCTCAAACCCGCCCTGGCGCGGGGCGAGCTGCGCTGCGTCGGCGCAACCACCCTCAATGAATACCGGAAATACATCGAAAAAGATCCGGCGCTTGAGAGGCGATTCCAGCCGATCCTGGTCAAGGAACCGTCGGTAGAGGATACGATTGCCATCCTCCGGGGCCTCAAGGAGCGCTACGAAGTCCACCACGGCGTCCGGATAAAGGATGCGGCAATCATCGCCGCGGCAACCCTCTCCAGCCGCTACATCAGCGACCGGTTCCTCCCAGACAAGGCCGTTGACCTGATCGATGAGTCGGCCTCGCGGCTCCGCATCGAACTGGACAGCATGCCCGCGGAGATTGACGCTCTGGAACGGCGTGTCATCCAGATTGAAATCGAGCGGCAGTCGCTGAAGAACGAAACCGATCGGACATCGGCAGAACGGCGGGAGAAGATCGAACATGAACTGATGGAACTCCGGGAGACCATGGACAGGATGAAACTCCACTGGACAGGCGAAAAAGAGGCCATCAAGAAAATCCAGGCCATCAAGGGCCGGATCGAAAACTTCAAGCTTGAAGAGCAGAACGCACAGCGCAACGGCGACCTCGCCCGGGCGGCGGAAATACGCTATGGGAAGCTCATCGAATTGAACCGGGAGCTGGAAGAGGAGAACAAAAAACTGCAAGAAGTCCAGAAGGACAAGCAGATGTTGAAGGAAGAGGTCGATGCGGAGGACGTGGCCGAGGTTGTGGCCAACTGGACAGGGATTCCCGTCTCCCGCATGCTCGAGAGCGACGTCCAGAAACTGATCCGGATGGAGGAACGCCTCCGGCAGCGGGTCATCGGGCAGGAAGAGGGGATTACGGCGGTCTCCAGCGCCCTGCGGAGGGCCCGTTCCGGCCTCCAGGACCCGAACCGGCCGATCGGATCCTTCATCTTTCTCGGACCCACCGGCGTCGGGAAAACAGAGCTCGCCAAGGCGCTTGCCGAATTCATGTTTGATAACGAACAGGCGCTGATCCGGATCGACATGTCGGAATTCATGGAAAAACATTCCGTGGCCCGGCTGATCGGCGCCCCTCCGGGTTATGTCGGGTATGACGAGGGCGGCCATCTGACCGAGGCCGTGCGGCGTCGGCCATACGCGGTCCTGCTGTTCGACGAGATCGAAAAGGCCCATCCGGACGTTTTCAATATCCTCTTGCAGATCCTCGACGATGGCCGGCTGACGGACGGTCACGGACGCACAGTGGACTTCAAGAACACGATCTCGATTATGACGTCGAATGTCGGCAGTCAATGGATTCAGGACCCAGCCCTCGCGGATGAGGAGAGGCATGAGCGGACGATGGAGGCGCTCCGGGAGACATTCAAACCAGAATTTCTGAACCGGATCGACGATATCATCATCTTTCGCGCGCTGGGAATGGCGGATATCGAGCGAATCATCGACATTCAGCTCGGACTCATCCGGAAACGGCTGCAGGAGAGAAAACTCTCCCTTGAATTGACAGAGGCCGCCAAACATTATATAGCTCAAGCAGGGTTCAGCGCGGTGTACGGCGCCCGACCACTCAAACGGACGCTTCAGAAGCAGGTTCTGGACCCTCTGGCCCTTCAGCTCCTCACAGGAAACTTTGTCGAAGGGGACCGGATCGTAATCGAAATGGAAAACGGCCGGATCGTCTTTACGAAAGGAGAAAAAGAATGAACACGATGAAAACCGGACTATTGCTGGGCGCCCTGACGGGCCTCCTCATGCTGATCGGCGGACTGTTTGGAGGACAGCATGGGGTTGTCATCGCCTTCATCTTCGCGATGGCGATGAATTTTGTGAGCTACTGGTTCTCGGACAAAATTGTCCTCCGCATGTATAACGCCCAGGCGGTTTCAGAGCATGAGGCGCCGGAGCTCTACGCCACGGTCAAGAATCTCGCGCTCAGGGCCGCGATGCCGATGCCGCGGGTCTATATCATCCCCGGCGATACGCCAAACGCGTTTGCCACGGGACGAAACGAACAACATGCGGTGGTCGCGGTTACGGAAGGCATCCTCCGGATTCTTGGCCGGGACGAACTGGAGGGTGTGATCGCCCATGAGCTGAGCCACATCCAAAACCGTGACATTCTGATCGGCTCCATCGCCGCGACGCTGGCCGGAGCGATCGTCATGCTGGCCAACATGGCCCAGTGGGCCGCGATATTCGGCGGCGGAAGCCGCGATGACGACGAAGGCGGCGGAAGCAACATTGTCAGCCTGATCCTCATGGCCATTCTTGCCCCGATCGCCGCGACGCTTATCCAGATGGCCATCTCCCGTTCACGGGAATACCTTGCCGATGCGGGTGGGGCAAAAATTTCGGGAAAGCCTTACGGACTCGCAGGTGCACTCGACAAAATCTCCCGGGCATCCCAGGCGATGCCGATGGAGGCAAACCCGTCAACGGCCCACATGTTCATAGTAAATCCGCTGAGTGGACGTTCCCTGATGAACCTTTTCAGCACCCACCCGCCAATCGAGGAGCGTATCGCCCGCCTGAAAAGCATGAGACCGGTATAGCAGAGGCGCAACCGCAAGGCAGCGGATTGTCTGCGGGATTGTGCCGCGTTTGCCGCTTTACCGCGAGCAGCGAAAAATGGTCCCCATAGAGATTCAAGGAGGGTTCATGGAAGAAGAGAAGAAGGATAAGGGTTTTGTAATCAAGGACCGGCGTCTCTTTGACGAATCCGGCGCAGCGCGGGTCGAAGAAGAGATGAAGCCGGAAGATCGTAAAGGACCGGAAAATCCCGAAGATGGAGCAGGCGCCTCCCCTGCCGAAACGGATACTCCCGAAGTGGATATTCCTGAAGCGGAGACATCTCCATTTCCAGAGATCAATTTCGCCAGTTTCATCTTTTCGCTAAGCACGACAGCCATGTACCACTTCGGAGACTTCCCCGATCCGGCCACAAAGAAGCCGCAGCGCAACCTCCCTGCCGCCAAACAGACGATCGACATCCTGAGCATCTTGAAGACAAAAACGGAGGGCAATCTCGACGAGCAGGAAAAACAGATGCTGGAAGGCATCCTCTATGAGTTGAGAATGCGCTTTATCAAGGAAATGACCAACAAATGATCACAAGAGAGTCGCCGGCGAAAGTCAACCTCTATCTGCGGGTTCTCCGAAAGCGGGAGGATGGCTACCACGACATTCTCTCTCTCATGCAGCGGATCAGCCTCTGTGATGAGATGACCTTTGAATCAACCGATGGCGGCATTGCGGTGCGATGCCCCGGCACGGACCTACCGGAGGATCAGGGAAACATCGTCTTCCGCGCTGCGACGGCTTTTTTTTCCCGCATCGGCGCCCCGCCGGAGATCAGAATCACCATCCGGAAGCAAATCCCCATCAGCGCCGGACTGGGAGGCGGAAGCTCCAACGCCGCCACGACCCTCATGACCCTGAACGAAATGCACGGGGCCCCGCTGACCCAGGAAGAGTTGATGAAGATCGGGGCGGGAATCGGGGCGGATGTCCCTTTTTTCGTTTTCGGGAAGACGGCTTGGGCCTCGGGAATCGGTGACCTGCTCACAGAGGCGACATTTGCCCCCCCCCTCTGGTTTGTGCTGATCAATCCGGGTTTCGAAATCTCCACAAAAATGGTTTATCAGGAACTCAATTTGGGATTGACAAAGCACGGAATAAATTATAGCATCCCCCGTTTTCAGGTAACGGAAGACCTGATCCGGGGTCTCTTGAATGATCTCGAGAAGGTTACGCTGAAAATTCATCCTGTTTTGGATCAGATCAAGTTTTTTTTACTGGAGAATGGCGCCCGAGGCGCCCTGATGTCCGGTAGCGGACCAACCGTTTTCGGTGTTTTTATGGATGAGGAATCCGCTTGCAGGGCAGAGGAAAAATTGGGGCAGAGAGCCGGGTGGCGGGTGTTCAGGGCAAAATCCCTGTAACGAAAGTCGATTATCGGCCAGATGTTTATGCCTATCACCCATAGCCATAACATGCGGCCTCTTGACTGTTTTATACTGGGGCGTCGTCAAGCGGTAAGACACAGGAATTTGGATCCTGCATTCGGAGGTTCGAATCCTCCCGCCCCAGCCAATTCATATTTGCCGTTAAAGGAAATGATATGCTCGAAAGAATAAGGGTATTTACCGGAAATGCAAATCCGGAGTTAGCCCGGAAGATAACGGAAAATCTGGGTGTAACCCTCGGGAAAGCCCATGTCTCAGCCTTTAGCGACGGTGAAACCCGTGTGGAAATCAACGAAAATGTGAGGGGCATGGATGTCTTCATCATCCAACCAAGCTGTCCTCCGGTAAACATCACGCTGATGGAGCTTCTCATCATGATCGACGCCGTGCGTCGGGCTTCCGCAGACCGGATCACGGCGGTTATCCCCTACTACGGTTATGCGCGACAGGACCGGAAGGTGGCGCCCCGCGCGCCAATCACCGCAAAACTTGTGGCCGATCTTATCACCCAGGCGGGAGCCAACCGGATTTTGGCGATGGATCTTCACGCAGGCCAGATCCAGGGATTCTTCAATATCCCGGTGGACAACCTTTTCGCCACACCCATTCTGTTGGACCACATCAAGAAGAACTATCCAGATGACAACATTGTGATCGTCTCCCCGGACACGGGAGGTGTGGAGCGGGCGCGCGCCTTCGGCAAACGCCTGGGAGCGAGCTTGGCGATCATCGACAAGCGCAGGGACGGCCCAAACGAGGCCCAGGTTATGAACATCATCGGTCATGTTAAAGGAAAGAGGGTCATCCTGCTGGATGATATGATCGATACGGCGGGAACAGTTGTGCAAGCGGCAAAGGCGCTCAAGGAGGAAGGGGCGCTTGAAGTTATTGTGTGTTGCACCCATCC